>JAQBPH010000134.1:0-5965 GCA_028287625.1 Chloroflexota bacterium
TACCGGGTGTGCCTGCTCGTGGACGGATGCCTCGACTCGGGCACCGCCGTCGAGCGCGAGCTCAGCGATCCCCTCGACGTCCGTCACGTCCTCGCCCACGCCGTCCCGGTCGTCGACCCCGCCACCGGCACCACCCTCGAGGTCGCGGTGATCCTCCGTGACGAGACACGGGTTCGCCGCCTGGAGACGGAGCGGCGCGACTTCGTCGCCAACGTCTCCCACGAGCTGCGCACCCCGGTGGCGGCCATCCAGCTGCTGGTGGAGACGCTGCTCGGCGGCGCCCTCGACGACCCGGGTGTCGCCCACGAGTTCGTCTCCAAGATCGGGCTCGAGGTGGCGCACATGGGACAGATGGTCGCCGAGCTCATCGAGCTGAGCACCATCGAGTCGGGACGGCTGCCGATGCGCATGGAGCCGACGGCGGTGACCGAGCTGGTGGCCGCCGCCGAGCGGCTGCGCCCGCTCGCCGACGAGCGCAACCTGCAGCTGCGCTACGAGGTCGACCCCAGCACCCCGCACGTCTACGGCGACGGCACGCGGCTGGGCCAGGTGGTGCGCAACCTGGTGCACAACGCCATCAAGTTCACCCCCGAGGGCGGCTCGATCACGGTGTCGGCGCGCCGCGCCGCCGAGGGCGACGCCGACATGGTCGAGATCCAGGTCACCGACACCGGCTGCGGGATCGCCCCCGACGACCTCCGCCGGGTCTTCGAGCGCTTCTACAAGGCCGACCGCTCACGGCGGCGCGAGGGCGAGGGCAGCGGCCTCGGACTCGCGATCGCCCGGCACACCGTCGAGGCCCACGGCGGCAGGATCGCGGTTCGGTCGACGCCCGGCCGGGGCGCCACCTTCGTCGTGCTCCTCCCCTCCTTCAGGGGCGCGGCGACGACGTCGCCGAGGCGCCGGAGGAGCTGAGGGCCGCGACGCCGGTGACCTCGCGCTCGTCGAGCCGGTCGAGGCGGTAGCCGGCGCGGGTCACGGTGGTGATGCGCAGCGGCATGCCGTCGAACCGGCTGAGCTTCTCGCGGAGCCAGCGCACGTGGACGTTGACGGTGCGGCGGTCGCCGAGCGGGTTGCCCCAGACCTGCTCGAGGATGCGCTCACGCGACTGCACCCGCCCGGCGTGGACGAGGAGGAAGGAGAGGAGGTCGAACTCCTTGAGGGTCAGCTCCACCTCGGCACCGGCGACGTGGACGGTGCGGGCCGCGCGGTCGAGGCGGAAGTCGCCGAGGTGCTCCACCTCCGCGCCCCCTCCGTTGCGGCCGTTGCTGAGGTCGACGCGGCGGATCAGCGCCAGCACCCGCGCCTGCACCTCCCGGATCGAGTACGGCGAGGGCACGCAGACGTCGGCGCCGGCGCGAAGGCAGCCGAGCTGCTCCGCGGAGCTGCCCCCGGCGGTCAGCACCAGGATCGGGGCGTTGGTCTCCTGCCGCACCGCCGCGACCACATCGGCGGCGGTCATGTCGGCGAAGCGCCCGTCCAGGACCATGGCGTCGGGCTGCAGGCGCCGGGCGGCGACCACCGCCTCCGAGCCGCTCGCCGCCTCGGCGACCGCATAGCCCTCCTCGCCGAGGGCATCTCGCAGCGTCCCCCGGCCATCCTCCTCGCCGATGGCGACGAGGATCCGCTTGACCATTCGCACCCCACCTCCCCTGCCACTGACTACGGCTATCCTGCGGTTCCACCGGTGAACGGCGGTTCATCCACTCGTTAAGGATCGATTAGGAGGCGGGGGCGGCCGCCGATTCACCCCGGATCTTAAGCCTGCGGTTGCCCGCCGTCCCCCGACGATGCGGCACTCTGGGAGCCGTGGGCGCCACCCGTCGGGCGCCCGGTCCCGGGTGAACAACCAGGGTGCCCGGGAGTGGCCGGCCTCGCCACGTCCGTCGCCGTTCCCGAACCCTCCCCCCTGGGCCCGGACCGCTCGCCGGTCCGGGCCTTCCGGGGGCCCCACCACGCAGTGTGCGGCGGGGGAATCGGGGCTCGCGGCGCGAACGTGACGCCGGTTGAGTGTGTGTTGGACTGACAGATTTGTTCTGTATACTCGCTGGCTGGCGGCGCCCGTCGCGGGTGGCCACAGGATCGAGGGCATGGGGCGGCGTGCACCCGCGGCCGTGGCGTCAGCGAGCCCCGCGGCGGCTCCCCGAACCGGCGCCCCGGACACCGCGAGGACTCCACGTGGCGAAGCTCAGGAACACCATCGAGGCGCTGAAACGGCGCCTGGGACGGAAGCGAGCCGCCCAGCGCCGTGGCCGTGCGGGATGAGGATCGACGGCAGCCGGTGAGCGAGGGGACCAACGGAACCGATTCGCTGAGCGTGGTCCACGGGGCGTCCCAGCGCCCGGGTACCGCGGAGGCGTCCGAGCAGGGGCCGGCGCTGACCCTGGTGGCCGCCCAGAGCGGGCGCTATCTCAACCGCCACCTGAGCTGGCTCGACTTCAACGCCCGGGTGCTCGCCCTCGCCGCGGACGGCGCCCTCCCGCTGCTGGAGCGCGCCAAGTTCCTCGCCATCTTCAGCACCAACCTGGACGAGTTCTTCCAGGTGCGCGTCGGCGGCCTCACCGAGCAGCGCAGCGCCGGGCTGCTCACGCTCTCGCCCGACGGGCTCACCGTCGGCGTCCAGCTCGAGGCCATCCGCGAGCGCGCGCTCACGCTGGTGGCCCGCCAGACCTCGCTCTTCCGCGAGGTCGCCACCCAGCTCGAGGCCGCGGGGCTGCGCTTCTCGGACTACCGCTCGCTCGACGACGACGACCGCGCCCACCTCGACCGCGTCTTCGAGGAGCAGGTCTTCCCCGTCCTCACCCCGCTGGCCGTCGACCCCGCGCACCCCTTCCCCTACATCAGCAACCTCTCGCTCAACCTCGCCGTGGTGGTCGGCGACCCGGACAGCCCGGCCACCCGGATCGCGCGGGTGAAGGTGCCGCAGCTGCTGCCGCGCTTCGTGGTGATGCCCGACGGCGAGCGCTTCGTGCCCCTCGAGCAGCTCATCGCCGCGCACCTCGAGCAGCTGTTCCCGGGGATGCGCATCCTCGGCCAGCACCCCTTCCGAGTGACCCGGAACGCGGACTTCGCCCTCGAGGAGGAGGAGGCGGAGGACCTGCTCACCGCGGTCGAGGCGATCCTGCGGATGCGCCGGCGCTCGCCGCGGGTGGTCAGGCTGGAGATCGACACGTCGATGGACGACGAGGTCCTCAGCCTGCTGATGCGCGAGCTGGAGATCGGCGAGGAGGCGGTCTACCGGATCGACGGACCCCTGGACCTCGCCGGTCTCTGGGCGCTGCACCGGCTCGACCGTCCCGAGCTCCACGACCCGCCCCTCAAGCCCGCCACCCAGACCCGGCTGGCGGCCGCCCCCGACGGTCCGCCCGACCTCTTCAAGGTCATCGCCGCCGGTGACGTGCTGGTGCAATTCCCCTACGAGAGCTTCAGCACCTCGGTGGAGGCCTTCATCGAGCAGGCCGCCCGCGACCCCGACGTGCTCGCCATCAAGCAGACCCTGTACCGCACCTCGGGCCCCGACAGCCCCATCGTGCGCGCCCTGGTGGCCGCCGCCGAGGCGGGCAAGCAGGTGGTCGCCCTCGTGGAGCTGACGGCCCGCTTCGACGAGGCCACCAACATCGCATGGGCGCGGGTCCTGGAGCAGTCGGGCGTGCACGTGGTGTACGGGCTGGTGGGGCTGAAGACCCACGCCAAGACCGCGCTGGTGGTGCGCCGCGAGGCCGGCGGCATCCGCCGCTACTGCCACGTCGGCACCGGCAACTACAACCAGCAGACCGCGCGCCTCTACGAGGACCTCGGGCTGCTCAGCTGCGATCCGGAGCTCGGCGCCGACCTCACCGACCTCTTCAACTACCTCACCGGCTACAGCCGGCAGCGCCGCTTTCGCCGGCTGCTGGTGGCGCCGACCACGCTGCGCCCGCGGCTGCTCGAGCTCATCCATCGCGAGACCCGCCGCCGCGGACGCATCTTCATGAAGCTGAACCATCTCGTCGACCCGGCGATCGTCGAGGCCCTGTACGCCGCCTCGACCGCGGGCGCCGAGGTCGACCTGATCGTGCGCAGCGCCTGCGGGGTGCGGCCGGGCGTGCCGGGGATGTCGGAGCGGATCCGGGTGCGCTCGATCGCGGGCCGCTGGCTCGAGCACTCCCGGATCTTCCGCTTCGGCGGCGACACCAGCGCCGACTGGTTCATCGGCTCCGCCGACATGATGAGCCGCAACCTCGACGGCCGCGTCGAGGCGCTGGTGCCGGTCATGGACCCCGGCCTGCAGGCGCGCCTCGACCAGATCGTCGCCGTGCTGCTCGACGACGACTGCCTCTCCTGGACGCTGGACCCGGAGGGCGGCTGGCGGCGGGTGCCACGGCGGACCGGGATCAACGCGCAGTCACGGCTGGCGGAGCTCGCCCGGGCGCGCGCCGACGGCCGCGACGCGGACGGCGCCCGCGCCCTGGGAGCCGAGGCATGAGCCCTGCCACCCCGCCCGCGGTGAACCGCGAGCGCGAGCTGAAGCTGGCGGCGCCGCCCGACTTCCGCCTCCTCGATCTCGGCTCGGTGGCCGAGGACGTGGTGGTCACCGCGACCGACGAGCGCCGGCTGACGACCGTGTACTGGGACACCGCCGACCTGCGGCTGATCCGCTGGGGCTGCACCCTCCGCCATCGTGCCGGCGAGGGCTGGACGGTGAAGCTGCCCAAGGTCGACAACTCCGCTCTGCTGGTGCGCGACGAGCACAACTTCCCGGGGCCGCCGGCCTCGCCGCCGGACGCCGCCGTCGACCTGGTGCGCGCCTACGTGCGCACCGCGGCGCTCGCCCCGGTGGTGCGCATGCGGACCGTGCGACGCGCGGTGTCGGTGCTCAGCGCCGACGGCCGGCTGCTCGCCGAGATCGACGACGACGACGTCTCCGTGCACCAGGGACGCCGCGTCACCGGCCGTTTCCGCGAGCTCGAGGTGGAGATGGCCGCGGACGGCACCGACGCCCTCCTCGACGCCATCGTCGAGCGGCTCCGGGCCGGGGGCGCGGGCGCCGCCGACCCCACCCCCAAGTTGGTGCGCGCCCTGGGCAGCACCGCCGTGGGCCCGCCCGAGGTGGTCGCCGAGACGCTCGACGCCACCGCCACCGCCGGCGCCGTGGTGCGCCGTGCCATCGCCGCGTCCGTGGCCCGGCTGCTCCGCCACGACCCCGGGCTCCGGCTCGGCGGCGAGCCCGAGGACGTGCACCAGGCGCGCGTCGCCACCCGCCGGCTCCGTTCCGACCTGCGCACCTTCGCTCCGCTGGTCGTGGACGCGTGGGCGACGTCGCTGAGCGAGGAGCTGCGCTGGCTGGCCGCCGAGCTGGGGACGGTGCGCGACGCCGAGGTGCTGGCCGAGCGGATCCACGACACCGCCTCCCGCCTCCCCGCGCCCGACGTGGAGGCCGGAGGCCACGTCGCCGACCAGCTCGTCGCGGGCGTCGCCGGGGCCCGCGACGGCCTGCTCGCCGCGCTCCACGACCCCCGCTACGTCGCGCTCCTCGACCGCCTCGTCGAGGCCGCGCACGCCCCGATGCTCACCACCGAGGCCGAGGGCCCGGCCCGCAAGGTGCTCCCCGGCCTGGTCGACATCCCCTGGTCGAGGCTCTGGCGCGACGGCCGCCGGCTCGACGCCCACAGCCCCGACGAGGAGCTGCACGCGCTGCGGATCCGGGCCAAGCGGGTGCGCTACGCCGCCGAGGCGGTGGCCCCGGTGATGGGCCCGCGCGCCAGCCGCTTCGCCGCCGCGGTGACCAGCCTCCAGACCGTCCTCGGCGAGCACCAGGATGCGGTGATCGCCGCCGGCTGGCTGCACGAGCACGGCCCCCACACGGGCCAGCCGTTCGCCGCGGGACAGCTCTGGGCCCTGGAGCGCGCCGCCGCCGAGGAGGCGCGGCGCCAGTGGCCGGCGGCGTGGAAGGAGGCGACCGACCGCAGCCTGCGGACCTGGTTCT
>JAQBPH010000138.1:0-2827 GCA_028287625.1 Chloroflexota bacterium
AGGAGCCGGCCGATCTGCCGGCTCGCCGGTACCGAGAGGAGCTGCGGCGCTGGCAGGCGGGGCCGCTCGCGAAGGGGCTCGCCTACGGCGAGCGGCTCGAGCGCTTCGAGACCGGCAGCGGCATCCCTGTGGACACCCTGTACACGCCGCTCCACGTCGAGGGCGACGACCCGGTCGACGACGTGGGGTTCCCCGGTGAATGGCCGTTCACCCGGGGCATCCAGCCCACCATGTACCGCGGCCGGCTGTGGAGCATCCGCCAGTACGCCGGCTACGGCACCGCGGCCGACGCCAACGCCCGCTTCCGCTTCCTGCTCGCCAACGGCCAGCCGGGGCTGAGCGTCGCCTTCGACCTGCCCACCCAGATGGGCCTCGACAGCGACGATCCGCTCAGCGCCGGCGAGGTGGGCCAGGTGGGCGTGGCGATCGACTCGCTGGCCGACATGGAGGCGCTCTTCGAGGGCATCCCCCTCGACCGGGTCAGCACCTCGATGACGATCAACGCCCCGGCGGCGGTGCTGGTCGCGATGTACGTGGTCGCCGCGGAGAAGCAGGGGGTGCCCCCGGAGGCGGTGATGGGCACCGCCCAGAACGACGTTCTCAAGGAGTACGTCGCCCGCGGCACCTACATCTACCCGCCCCGGCCGTCGCTGCGGCTCGCCGCCGACCTCATCGCCTACTGCTCGCGCACCGCCGTGAAATTCAACCCGATCTCGCTGAGCGGCTACCACATCCGCGAGGCGGGGAGCACCGCGCCCCAGGAGATGGCCTTCGCCGTCGCCAACGCCTGCGCCTACGTGCAGGCGGCGATCGACCGGGGCGTGCCCGTGGACGACTTCGCACCGCGGCTCTCCTGGATCTTCAACACCCACACCGACTTCTTCGAGGAGATCGCCAAGTACCGCGCCCTGCGCCGCCTCTGGGCGGAGCTGATGCGCGACCGCTTCGGGGCGCGCAAGCCGCAGTCGCAGATGCTGCGCACCCACACCCAGACCGGCGGCTCCACGCTCACCGCCCAGCAGCCCGAGAACAACATCGTCCGCGCCGCCATCCAGGCGCTGGCGGCGGTGCTCGGCGGGGTGCAGTCACTGGCGCTCTCCTGCTACGACGAGGCCCTCTCCATCCCGACGCAGAAGGCGCAGCGCATCGCCGTGCGCACCCAGCAGATCATCGGCGAGGAGATCGGCGTCACCAACACCGTCGATCCCCTCGGGGGCTCATATTTCGTGGAGGCGCTCACCGACGAGCTGCAGCGGCGGGCCGCGGAGCTGATCGCGGAGATCGACAGCCGCGGCGGCGCGGTGGCCTGCATCGAGTCGGGATGGATGCAGGAGCAGATCCAGGCCGAGGCCTACCGCGCCGAGCGCGCGGTGGTGAGCGGCGAGAAGGTGGTGGTGGGGGTGAACTGCCACACCGAGACCGACGAGGCCGACCCCACGCCGATCTTCCGGCCCGACGAGCGCGCGATGAAGGAGCAGCTGGAGCGGCTCCGCGGGCACCGGGCGGCGCGCGACGAGGCGGCGGTGCGCGGCAGCCTCGACGCCCTGGGCGCCGCCGCCCGTGACGTGTCGGCCGACCTCATGCCGCCCATCCTCGACGCGGTGCGGGCCTACGCCACCCTGGGCGAGATCTGCGGAAGCCTCCGCGAGGTGTTCGGCGGCTACCGCCCGCCGGTGTCGATCTGACCACCCGCCGCGCCGCCGCGGTCGCCGGCGCCCGCGGGCGCACCGTCGCGCTGCTGCGCCGGGTCCCCGGTCACCTCTGGCTGGGGGCGATCTTCGCGGCCATCGTCTTCGGCGGCCTCTTCGGCACCGTCCTGCCGCTGCTGACCACCGGCGGCGAGCCCCGGGCCGAGGTCTCCGGGCAGATTCCCGAGCGGCTCACCGTGGGGGAGAACGTGGAGCAGCCGCTCGCCCTCGACAACACCAGCGGAGGGGTCATCAAGCACACCTGCCTGCTGGTCGGCCTGGAGCCCGCCGGCGTGGTCGAGCTGCCCGAGGTGCGCTTCCAGGGGCTCGACACCCTGCGGGTCACCGGCGGCCAGGCCTGCGGCGGCCAGCTCAGCGGCCAGGAGGTGATCAGCCTGCGGGCCCGGCTGGTGGCGCTGCGCCCGGGCACCGTGAGGATCCGGCTGACCGCCGGCGACGCCGGCAGGCCGATCGGCCCGGCGCTGAGCCGGACGCTGACGGTGGTCGCCCGCTGAGCCGATGACGGTGACGCCGCGGCTGTCGTCCTCGGTGATCCTGCTTCGCGACCTCGCCGGCGGCGGCGTCGAGGTGTACATGCTCCGCCGCCCTCTGGCGAGCAGCTTCGCCGCCGACGCCTACGTCTTCCCCGGGGGCGTGCTCGATGACGCCGACTCGGCGGCCCCGGCCCTCGCCCTCGCCCCCGGGCTGGACCGGGCCGCCGCCGCCGTCCGCCTCGGTCTCGACGGCGGCGAGGGGCCGGTCCTCGGCGCCGGCCTCCACCTCTGTGCCGTCCGCGAGCTGTTCGAGGAGGCCGGGGTCCTGCTCGGCCGGGTGGAGGGCCGGCCGCCCGAGGCCGGGGACGCCGGGGTGCTGGCCGCGGCCCGGGCGGCGCTGCTCGACGGCGCCGAGGTGACCGCGGTGCTGCCCCGGCACGGCCTCGAGCTCGCCCCCGAGCAGCTGCGCTACGTCGCCCACTTCATCACCCCCGCCGGCGTCCCCCGCCGGTTCGACACCCACTTCTTCCTCGCCGCGGCGCCCGCCGGGCAGGAGCCGGTGGCCCACCCCGGGGAGGCGGTGCACGGCGGCTGGCACGACCCCGGCGTGCTGCTGCGGCTCCACCGCGACGACCGCACCGTGCT
>JAQBPH010000154.1:0-6231 GCA_028287625.1 Chloroflexota bacterium
CTTGCCCTCCATGATGGCGAAGGGCTCAGACATGCAAGCTGACGATCGTGCTTCCTCTTGGCTAACGGAGACCGTGCCCCGCCGCGTGGGAGGACGTGGGCCGCTGGCTGGGCCTCGGCGTGGTCAATGCCATCGCCCTCCACGACCCCGACGTCGTCGTGCTCGGCGGCGGCGTCTGCCAGCGGTGGGAGCGGTTCTGGCCGTCGCTGTCTGCAACCGTCGACGCCGCGCTCTTCCTCCAGCCACGGCCACCGGTGCGGCGCGCAACCCTCGGCGACGACCGCAACCTGTGGGGTGCGCTCGCGCTGGCGGGCGGCTGACCGGCTCAGGGGCTCAGCGCGCGAGCGAGGTGCTCGTAGGCGACGGGGTAGCGGTGGGCGATGCCGCCGTGGCCGCCGGGGAAGGTCTCGTGGCGGTGCTCGACGCCGAGCTCGGTGAGCACCTCGCTGAGCGCCGAGGTCCCCAGGTCCATGTAGTACTCGTCGGCGTCGCCGGCGTCGAGGTAGACGGCGCGGAGCGAGCGCAGCGCCTCGACGTGGTGGGGGGCCATGCGCACCGGGTCGTGGTCGAGCCAGCGCTCCCAGTGGTTCTCGTCGAGGGTGCCCGCGGCGTCGACGGGCAGCCCGATGCCGAGCGGCGCCTCGGGGTCGGGCGAGTAGGCGGCGGCGCACCCGAGCACCATCAGCGGCCCGAAGTTGCGGCGGCGGTACACCTCGTCGCCGAGCAGCCGGTCGAGCAGCGCCGCCGGGTCGCCATGGTGCTCGCGGAGCGCCCGGGCGAAGCCGCCGAGCTCGCGCCCGTAGCAGTGCTCGAAGAGGCTGTCGCCAGCGTGCGAGGCGCAGGCGCCGAAGACGTCCGGCCGGCGCATGCAGAGCACCACCGCGCCCACCCCGCCACTGCTGTGCCCGGCGACGCCGCGGTGGGCGGGCGCGGGGAGGGTGCGGTAGCCGGCGTCGACGTGGGCGACCACGTCCTCGGCGACGTAGTCCTCGTGGCGGCCGGTGGCGCTGGAGTTGACGAACTGGCTGCCGCCGTACCGTGTCGACCCGTCGACGTAGACGTAGACGCAGGGCGGCGGCGGGTCGGGCCGGCCGTACAGGGCCTCCAGCCGCTCGAAGACGGTGGGCTCGAAGAGGTCGCGGTTGCACCACTCCTCGACGCACGAGCCGTAGCCGGGGAGCACGTAGATCGCAGGCAGGCGCCGCTCCGGGTCGTCGTCGTAGCCCGGCGGCAGCCAGACCAGGAGCCGGCGCCGCGCCGGGTCGCCGAGCGGGTTGCCGGCGAGCGCGGCGCTGTCGACGGCGTCGTCGACGAGGCGGCCCCGGTGCGGCGGCGCGCCGAGGGGCTGGGGCGGAAGCGGCGCCGGCGTCCCTGGCATCGGGGGCATTGTGCGGCTTGACGGTCCGCTCGGCCCGCGCCTAGGCTCGCGGCAATGCCCGTGCGGCTCGTGTGCGACAGCACCGCCGACCTCTCCGACGCCGATCGCAACGCCGGCCGGGTCATCGTCGTCCCCCTCAAGGTGATCTTCGGCGAGGAGTCGCTGATCGACGGCGTCGACATCGACGCCAAGCGCTTCTACGAGCGGATGCGCAGCAGCACCCGCAACCCCACCACCAGCCAGCCCACCCCGGCCGAGTTCGAGGCCGCCTTCCGCGACGCCGCCGCGGACGGCAGCAGCGTGGTCTGCACCACCCTCTCGGCGGAGATGAGCGGCACCCACGGCGCCGCCGTCCAGGCCCGCGAGGCGGTGCCCGAGCTGGACGTCCACGTGGTCGACACCCGCACCGTGGCCATCGGCCACAACGCCATCGTCCGCGCCGCCGTCGAGGCCGCGGCCCAGGGCCGGAGCGCCGCCGAGATCGTCGAGCTGATCCGGGGCATCATCCCCCGGCAGCGCAGTATCTTCACCGTCGACACCCTCGAGTACCTGCGCCGGGGCGGACGCATCGGCGGCGCGCGGGCGCTGCTCGGCTCGGTGCTGAGCATCAAGCCGGTGCTCCAGGTCGCCGGCGGCCGGATCGAGCCCCACGACCGGGTGCGCACCTACCAGCGCGCCCTCGACCGGATCGCCTCCGAGGTGATCGCCGCCACCGGCGAGACCGGCCGCCGTGCCCGGGTGGTGCTCGGCCACGCCGACCGCCTCGCCGACTGCCGCGGCCTCGCCGATCGGGTCCGCGACCACTGCGAGGGCGAGCCCGACATCATCGAGATCGGCCCCATCGTCGGGAGCCACGCCGGCCCGGGCACGATCGGCCTCTCCTTCTACCTTCCGTAGGAGCGGCCGAGGTGGTCGAGATCCAGCTGCGGGCGCTGCGCGACCGGCTGGCCTCCCGCCACCTGACCCTCGCGGTCAGCGACGCGGCGCTCGACCGGATCGCCGACGAGGGCTACGACCCCACCTACGGCGCGCGGCCGCTCAAGCGCGTCCTCCAGCGGCGGCTGCAGGACCCCCCATCGCCATGGGTATCCTCGAGGGACGCTTCCACGAGGGCGACATCATCGAGGTGGCCGTCGGCGGCGGTGAGCTGGTGCTGCGTACCCGTCATCCGGAGCGCGCCGCCGCCGAGGAGATCATCGACGCGGAGGTCGTCGAGGGCGTGACCATGGACGGTGCGCCACGGTACCGGCTGCGCCCCCTGGGCAGGGACGGCGGGGTGCAGCGCGAGCACGGACTGGTCGCCGTCTGACGCCGCGGCGACCGGGGTCGATCAGCGGGGAGCCACGAGCACCCGCTGCTCGGCTGGCGCCAGGACGCGGTCGAGCACCTGGTCGATGCTGTCGACGAACTCGAGCCGCACCCGCTCGCGCACCTCGGCGGGGACGTCGACGATGTCACGCTGGTTGCGACGCGGCAGCAGCACGCCGTCGAGACCGGCGCGATCCGCGGCCAGCACCTTCTCCTTGATGCCGCCGACGGGGAGCACCAGGCCGCGCAGCGTGATCTCCCCGGTCATCGCCCATCGCCGGTTCACCGGCCGGCCGGTGGCGGCGGAGACCAGCGCGGTCGCCAGGGTGACGCCCGCGGACGGCCCGTCCTTGGGCACGGCGCCCGCGGGCACGTGGAGATGGAGATCGTGCTGCGCGAAGAAGTCCGCCGGTAGCCCCAGCCGGTCGGCGCGGAGGCGTGCGCAGGTGATCGCGGCGCGCGCGGACTCCTGCATGACGTCGCCGAGCTGACCGGTCAGCGTCAGCCGCCCGCTGCCGGGGACGGCCGCCGCCTCGACGCTCAGCACCTCGCCGCCGACCGGTGTCCAGGCCAGCCCGGTGGCGGCGCCCATCGACCAGTCCTCCTCGATCCCCACGTCCTCCCCGTGCGGCGGGCCGAGCCATTCGGCGAGGAGGTCGGCGGTGACCCGCACCGGCTCGGTGCGGCCCCGCAACCGCTCTCTGGCCACCTTGCGACAGCACGCGGCGAGCTGTCGCTCCAGCTGCCGCACCCCGGCCTCACGCGTCCAGCCGCGGATCAGCGTGGCGAGGATGTCGTCGTCGATCTCGATGGCGTCGCCGGGCAGCCCGTGGTCCACAACCAGCCGCGGCAGCAGGTGCCGGCGTGCGATCTCCCGCTTCTCGGTCTCGGTGTAGCTGCTCAGCTCGATGATCTCCATGCGGTCGCGCAGCGGGCCGGGGATGGTGTCGAGCTGGTTCGCCGTGCAGACGAAGAACACCTGCGACAGGTCGAAGGGGACGTCGAGGTAGGTGTCGGTGAACCCGGCGTTCTGGGCGGGGTCGAGCACCTCGAGGAGGGCGGCGGCGGGATCGCCCTGGAAGCCGGCGGAGAGCTTGTCGACCTCGTCGAGCATGAACACCGGGTTGCGGGTGCTCGCCCGGCGCATGCCCTGGATGATGCGGCCCGGGAGGGCGCCGACGTAGGTGCGCCGGTGGCCGCGGATCTCCGCCTCGTCGCGAATGCCGCCCAGAGAGGCGCGCACGAAGGGTCGTTGCATCGCTCGTGCCATCGACTGCCCGAGCGACGTCTTGCCGACGCCGGGCGGGCCCAGGAGGCAGAGGATCGGTCCCCGGGCGCCGCCGCGCAGCGCGACGACGGCGAGGTGGTCGATGATGCGGTCCTTCACACGGTCCAGGCCGTAATGGTCCTCGTCGAGCACGCGACGGGCGGCGTCCAGGTCGATCTCCACCGGCGGGGGCGGTCCCCAGGGGAGCGCGAGGATCCAGTCCAGGCGGGTGCGCACGATGGCGTGCTCCGGCGAGGCCGGGTTCAGCCGCTCCAGCCGGGCCAGCTCGCGCTCCACCTCCACGCGCACCTCGGGGGGAAGGTCCGCCGCCTCGGCCTGGCGCCGCAGCTCGGCGACCTCCGCCTCCTCGGGGTCGAGCTCGCCCAGCTCCCGCTGGATCGCCTTCAGCTGCTCGCGCAGCAGGTACTCGCGCTGCTGCGCCCCCGCCCGCTCGGTCGCCTGGTGCTGGATCTGCTGCGAGACCTCGAGGAGGCTGCGCTTGCGCTCGCAGAGCCGCAGCACCAGCTCGAGCCGTGCGATGGGGTCGAGCGTCTCCAGCACCAGCTGCCGGTCCTCTGCGGAGAGCTCGAGGACGCCGGCGACGACGTCGGCGAGGTCACCGGCGTCGCCCTGGTTGGCGGCCATCATGGTCGCCTCGTCGGGGATGGTCGGCGACATCGAGACGACAGCGCGCAGGCTGCTGAGGACCGCCTCGCGCAGCGGGTTGCCCTCGAGCGAGGCGCGAGGCACCTCGAGCGCCCGCACCCGCACGCGCAGCGCCGGTTCGGTGGCGACGACCTCGATGCGGCGCACCCGCGCGGTGCCCTGGATGAGCAGCCGGACGTCGCCGTTGGGCAGCCGCACCAGCCGGAGGATGCGCGCGGAGACGCCGATCGCCGGGGCGCTCTCCGGGGTGGGCGGCGGCTCCTCGCCACCCGCCCAGAAGAGGGCGAGGGGAGCGCTCTCGGCCGCCGCCGCCTCCACAGCCGCGACGCCGGGCCCTGTGACCTCCAGCGGCCCGAGGAGCCCCGGGAGGACGACGACGGTGGGCAGTAGGAGCGCGGGGAGGACCTGCTCGCCCGGCGCCTCGATCACCGGCATCGCCTCGGTCATCGCTCCGCCTCCGATCCGGCGATGGGGATCTGCACGGGGGCGCTGGATCGCTTCGGCACCCGGATGACCAGCTGGCCGTCGGCGAGCCGCGTGCCCACGCCCTCCATGTCGCAGCGCCCCGGCAGCCTGATGCGCCGGAGGAACCGCCCGCGCGGGGACTCGAGGAGCATGGCCCGCGCGTGGGCGGGAACCTCGACCGCGCGCCGCCCGGCGATGGTCAGGCTGTGGCCAAGCACGGTGACGTCGAGGTCGTCAGCGGAGACGCCCGGCACACAGAGGACGAGCAGGAACTCCTCGGGCGTTTCGTAGATGTCCAGGTCGGGCCTCCAGTCGACCCTCGGATCGTTGCCGGTCTCGTCCGCGAGGTCCCCGACCCGGATCGGTTCGCGGTGCCAGATGAGCATCTGAAAACGCCTACGCCCGACCGGCGGTGGTCTTGGCGAGCGCCTCCTCGATCCAGCGCTCCAGCTGACTGGCAGGAAGTGCCCCCACCTGGCGGGCCAGGGGCTGACCGTGATCGAGCGCGATGAGAGGGCTGTGGCACACCGCACACGTCGGCTTTCCCGGAGCGGCGAATGGGAAACGATTGGCCCGGCCGCAGGTGGGACAGGTGACGATCTGAGATGCCGGCTGCTTCACGGTATCGGTCATGGACGTCCTCCTCCTACCTCGCTCGCCTCCGAACCCAAACATCGTCGAATCGGGGTGTGAACCCGGTTCGTCCCAGTGCCGGCGGGTAACCCCGGTGACAAGGCGCGAGACACGCTGGAGGAGGTTTGTTCGTCAGTGGTTCCTGAGCAGGCCCTCGCCCTCGCCACCGTCACCATCGTCGCGGTGGCCTCGTCCTGCGTCCAAGCGACGACCGGCATGCCAGCGCCGCGCTCATCGGCGGGGGTCTCACCGGCGAGCCACTCAGGCTCGGCCATGACCGAGGCCGTCCCCACCGGCAACGCTCCCATCCGCATCGTTGAGCAGGCCTACGCCCTGTGGGCCGAGCCCGAGTCCGCAATCGTCACTCTGGCCACACCGCAGGGGAGGGTGTACACCACTCTCCCGCTCGCTGTCCGGAGCGGCCGGACCAGCCTGGCTCCCGGCTTCCGCGCGCGAACCCAGGTCAGTGACGGCAACCTGCTCGTGCGCCTGACCGACGCCGGCGGGGCGCTTC
>JAQBPH010000023.1:0-4532 GCA_028287625.1 Chloroflexota bacterium
CCGCCCCCGGCGCCGGCCAGGCAGGTGTAGGCGGCGATCCGGCCGCGCGGACGTCCGGGTGCGGCCTGCCAGGGCGCGGGTGCGGGCCCGGGCCGGGTGGCGGGGGGGTAGGGCCAGGCGAGGGCGAGCAGCGAGCGCGCCCACGGGTGGCGGCGGGTGAGGTCGGTCGAGGCCTCGACCCGCTCCCGCGAGTACCAGCTCATTCCCGCCATCCGCCCCTCGTCGATGGCCCTCAGCGCGCGGGCGCGGGCGCGCCGGAAGGGGCGGACGGAGGCGATCCCGGCGCTGCTGAAGCCCCGCGCCCGCGCCTCGGCGAGGAGCTGGTCGCGGAGCACGGCGGGGTCCATGCGGGGATTGTGCTCGTCCGGGTCTTTCCACAGGGTGGGGACGATCTGTGGAAAACTTGTGGTAAAGTCGTGCGAAGCTGATAGACAGACCGGTCGGAAGGCTCCATTCTCTGGGCCCGGCGCGCGTCAACATACGTCAACCCCGTGCGCCGCGGAGCCGATCGCCGGTATGGGGAGAGCAGCGTGGACCGTTGTCGCCTGATCGGCCGCGACCACTCCTTCTCGTCGCCGCGTCCGCGGTCCGGGTCCACCCCTCCGCACGGTCCCCAGGTGCTCCACCCCGGCGCCCGGCGACCCACGTTCCCGTACGGCGCCGGCACCGTGCCCGGACCCGGGCCCGCGACCCGGCACCTCGCAGGCGATGCCACCGATCCCGCCCTGCACCGCAGCCCCCTCCCGGTGGTCACGCCGCCGCGCCCGCGGCCCGAGGCACAGTAGATCAGGTCGCCGGCCCCGCGAGCGGGCCGGCGGCCCCCGGCGGGTGGACAGGGTCACGCGGGGCGGGTGGACACGAGTGGACGACGTACCATTTTGGCGTGGCAGAGCAGCAGGAGGCGCCGCGCGCGCGGCGCGTGGTCATCGGCAGCGACATGCGCCACCCGGTGTCGGAGGAGCTCGCCCTCCGTCTCGAGGAGCGCGGCCTCCGGGTGGTGCGCTGCGGCGCCGTCGGCGCTCCCGACAGCCCCTGGCCGCAGGTCGCGGAGCAGGTGGGGCGGCTGGTCGCCCAGGGAGCGGTGGACAGTGGAATCGTCTGCTGCTGGACGGGGACGGGGGTGTGCATCGTCGCCAACAAGGTGCCCGGGGTGCGGGCGGCGCTCTGCGGCGACGCCGAGACCGCGCGGGGCGCGCGGCGCTGGAACGACGCCAACGTGCTGGCGCTCTCGCTGCGCGCCACCAGCGTGGCGGTCGCGGAGGAGATCGTCGACGCGTGGTTCGAGCCGATCACACCCGACCCCGACGAGGCTGCCAATATCCGCGCTGTCGGAGAGATCGAGAGGCGGTACCGCCAGCGCGGAGCGCCGACAGGGAGCACGCATGCCGACCGTTGAGCTGAGCACACGTCCCCTCGCCGAGGCGGACGTCGACGCGGTGATCGTCACCGCCTTCGAGGACGGGCTCTCGCCCGCCGCGCAGGTGGCCGACGCCGCCCTCGACAACCTGCTCGCCGAGATGCGCGAGGTGCGCGAGTTCCGCGGACGCTTCGCAGAGCGCCCCGTGATCCACACCCTCGGCCGGCTGCCGGCGCCGCGGCTGCTGGTGCTCGGGCTGGGGAAGCGGGAGCAGCTCGACTCCTTCCGGCTGCACAACGCCTTCCACTTCGCCGGCACCGCGCTGCGCAAGCAGGGGGTGCGCAGCGTCGCCGCCTACACCGACCCGGCGGTGGTCGATGCCCTGTCCAACGGCAGCGCCGCCTCGCCGGCCGACGTTGCGCGGGCGGTGGTCACCGGGCTCCTGCTCGGCAACTTCGAGGGCGACCTCAACAAGAGCGAGCGCGAGCCCGCCACCGCGATCGAGAGCATCCAGCTCGCCGGCCTCGACGGCGGCGACGCCGCCCTGGCCGGTGCGCTCCGCGAGGCCGAGGTGCTCGCCGAGGCCACGAACCGGGTGTGCACCTGGGCGGCGGCCCCGAGCAACACGCTCACCCCGACGCTGCTCGCCGAACAGGCCTCCGCCCTGTACGAGGGCACCGGCCTCGAGGTCGAGGTGCTCCGGCGCGCCGACCTCGAGCGCGAGGGGATGGGAGCGCTCCTCGGCGTCGCCCGGGGCAGCGACGAGCCGCCGGTGATGATCGTGGTGCGCCACGACGGCGGCCGCCCCGACGGCCCACGGCTGGCGCTGGTGGGCAAGGGCATCACCTTCGACACCGGCGGCATCTCCCTGAAGCCCGCCGCCGGCATGGAGATGATGAAGTGGGACATGGCCGGCGGCGCCGCGGTGCTGGCCGCGATGTGGGCGATCGCCAGGCTCAACCCGCCGGCCAACGTCGTCGCGGTGGTGCCCGCCACCGAGAACATGCCCGGCGGCCACGCCTACAAGCCCGGCGACGTGCTCGTCTCCAAGAGCGGCAAGACCATCGAGGTGACCAACACCGACGCCGAGGGCCGGATCATCCTCGCCGACGGCCTCGCCAAGGCGCGGGAGCTCGGTGCCACCCACATCGTCGACGTCGCCACCCTGACCGGCGCCTGTGTGGTCGCGCTGGGCCACGTCGCCAGCGGCCTGATGACCAACGACCGCGCCCTCGGCCGGATGGTGAAGGACGCCGCCGTCCGCGCCGGCGACCGCCTCACCGAGCTTCCGCTCCACCCCGAGTACGACGTCGCCCTGCGCAGCGACGTCGCCGACATGAAGAACGCCGCCGGGCGCGAGGCGGGGGCGATCACCGCCGCCGTCTTCCTGCGGGAGTTCGTCGGCGACACCCCGTGGGTGCACCTCGACATCGCCGGGGCGGTGTGGAACGGCCAGAGCGACATGACGCCGATCCCCAAGGGCCCGTCCGGCACCCCGGTGCGCACCTTCGTCCACCTCGCCCGGGCCTTCGCGGAGCTTTAGTCAACCGTCGCCGGTGCGGGCGGGTGAGAATGGAGACGCGTGCCGGGCGGGCGGGGCCGGCAGGTGGGCCGCCGGCGCCGGCGGCTCTCCATCGTCGGAGGGAGGCCGGGAATGAACCCCAAGCTGGTGGCGCTCTTCTATCTCATCGCGCTGATCTGCTTCGTCGCCTCGGCCAGCGGCTACAGCCTGCAGAAGCGCATCTCGCTCATCCCCGTCGGGCTCGCCCTGTGGCTGTTCCCGAGCTTCTGGGTCGCCATGCAGGCGGCGGGGTGGTTCTAGGGCGGGACTACGTCCCTCGGGCCAGGCGTGCCATGTCGCCGAGAATCCCGAGGATCCTCCCCATCGGTTCCGCGTCTGCGATCTGGGCGAGAGGCACCGTCGGCCGGGTCGACCCGCGCGTGGACCGGAAGGCACCCAGGTCGGCGAACCGCTGGTGGAAGTCCTGGCTCACCCGCTCATCCGCGAAGGCGGCGTGGTCCGTGAGGCTCCCGAATGCCACCTCGAGGCGCGCACTCGGGTAGAAGTCGGCGAGCCGCGCAAGGAGGAGGGGAGCGCGTGCGCCCCCGATCTCCACCCTGAGCGCGAGGGAGGGATGCTGAGGCCCCCGGCCGCCCCCGACGATGATGCCCGCCTCGCCGTGCGCCCAGTCGAGGATCTGGCGGGCGGGAGCCACGGCACCACGGCACCGCTTCTCGATCGTCTGGATGAACTCATCCTCGGTCCATTCCCGCCCCCTCTCGCTCATGGGGCATCGTCGCCGCGACGCGCTGGCTCCATCGTTTCCCCTTCCCATGCGGCCACGTTCGGTTCGCCCATTCCCTGTGGGAAATTGGCGCCGCCGTCCGGTCACACGAACGCGGACGGCGGCTCGGTGGTGAACCGTGGCGGGCGAAGATACAGGCCGCTCTGCATTTGCGATAGTGCGTCGGGCGAGTAGCGGGTTGAGTCGCGTCATGGCTGTTCTCCAGCACCCTCGACTGCTTTCGGCGTCAACCCGCTCTGTGCCATGCGCATTCAGCGGTTGCCCGTACGGTCGCCACCGGCGTTCGTCTGGCGGCCGTCATCCTTCTCTGACGCTCAGGGGTCCCTGCTCCACCCCCCAAAGTCACGTGGCCGAGGTCGGTCCGGCGCTTCATCCGGAGCAGGGACTCCGCCGCCGCTGCCCCGGCTCACCGGGCGACGGCGCGGAGAAGCCCCGGCGGCACGAGGCTGCCGGGGCCCCGCCGAGTGGTCCCAGTGGTGTCGTGGGAGGGTGGCTTCCATAGAACGGATGTTCGGAACCGGGTCTTGCGCCGCCGGCACCAGCTCCCCGGGTAGCTAGAGGCGGTCGGCGGCCCTGGCGCGGCGATGGTCGTCCCCGAGCACCGGCGGCGCGGCCGCGTGAGGTGCGCTCCGGCCCAGCTACATGACCCTGGGCTCGACACCGTGGTGGTCGCCGTGGGCGCCTTCCTGCTCGACCTCGAGCCGGTCGACGCTAACGTCCTCGACACCCCCGGGCAGCCGGGCGGCCGAGCTTTGCGCCCACGCGCTCGACCTGGTCGACGTCCGCCGTCGGTGGGAGGCGGAGAGGGCGACGATGCGCCGCCGACCGACTAGACGCTCCCCAGGTAGTCGAACATCTGTTCTGGGAGC
>JAQBPH010000192.1:0-9121 GCA_028287625.1 Chloroflexota bacterium
GGGCAGGAGCCGGCATCGGGCGCGCCAGCGCACGATGTCTGATACGAAAATAGGCCCGCGCGAAGCGCTTGGCGCATTTTCATCGCGTGAGGGTGGGCCCGCCAGGGGCCATCGCTGACTTGCGACTGAGCGGGGGGGACGCAGTCCCCCCCGAGTCAAACCGGCGGCAGAGCGGCCGGCCGCGAATCTCGACCGGTGGCAGAACAGCAGCGCATCTCCACCAGCGGCAAAACCGCCCGCCCTCAGTGCACCCCGGCCGCAGCAAGCCCGGGATTCAGGCAGAAGCCCTCGTAGTCGATCGGCTCGGTGATGGTCGGGTTCTCGCCGCACACCGGGCAGTGCGGATCGCGCGGCACCCGGAACTCGCGGAAGCGCATGTCGAGGGCGTCGATGTGGAGCAGCCGGCCGGCGAGCGGCTCGCCGGCGCCGACGATCAGCTTCACCACCTCGGTGGCCTGGAGCACGCCGACGATGCCGGGCAGCACCCCGAGCACGCCCGCCTCGGCGCAGGAGGGAGCCTCCTCCGGGGGCGGCGGCGCCGGGTAGCGGCAGCGGTAGCAGGGCGAGGCGAAGGGCAGCACCGTGGTCACCTGGCCCTCGAAGCGGAAGATGCCGCCGTCGACCAGCGGCTTGCGGGCGAACAGCGCGGCGTCGTTGGCCAGGTAGCGGGTCGGGAAGTTGTCGCAGCCGTTGACGATGACGTCGTACTGCGAGAACAGCTGGACGGCGTTCTCGGAGGTGAGCATCTCGCGGTGCTCGACCACGCGCACGTCGGGGTTCAGGCCGTTGATGGCGATCCGCGCCGACTCGGTCTTGGCCATGCCCACCCGGTCCACGCTGTGGATGATCTGGCGCTGCAGGTTGCTCATGTCGACGGTGTCGAAGTCGAGCAGCCCCAGCGTCCCCACCCCGGCGGCGGCCAGGTAGAGCGCGGCGGGCGAGCCCAGGCCGCCGGCGCCGATCAGCAGCACCTTCGCGTCGAGCAGCCTGGCCTGGCCCTCCTCGCCCACCTCGGGGATGAGCAGGTGGCGGCTGTAGCGGAGCCGCTGCTCGGGGGTCAGGGTGCGGGGCACGACGAAGTCGTAGCCCTTCGCCTTCCAGGCGCCGTAGCCGCCGGCCAGGGACTCGACGTCCTCGTAGCCGAGCTCGCGCAGCGCCCGGGCGGCGAGCAGCGAGCGCACCCCACCGGCGCAGTAGAGGGTGATCGGGGTCGACCGGTCGGGGACCCTGTCCTCGATTTGGGTCTCGAGGAAGCCCTTGCTGAGGTGGGTGGCCCCGGCCAGGTGCCCTTCCTCGAACTCGTACCGCTCGCGGACGTCGAGGAGCACGCGCTGTGGATCCCGGGCTCGCCCGTGCACCTCGTCGACGGTGACCTCGGGCACCACCGCCCTGGCGGCGGCGAGCAGGTCGCGGGAGGAAGTGGCCATCGGGTGTCGCCTCAGCTACTGGATCGGAAAGGTCAACATTGACCGTACCATCTCCCGCCCGGGGTGAAACCCGGGGGCGATCGCGCCGAACCGCAAGGAACTTGGGCGCGGCACCGTTCTCAAGATCAGGCGCTGGGCGTGGCGTCGGCCGGTTCCTCGAAGTGCCGGGAGTGCTTCGAGACCGCACCTCGTCGCAGAGAGAGGGAAAGTGTCGCCTTCGGGTGGCACGCGACGGAGGTCCCGGCCGCGGCGCCCGCGCCGTCCTTCCCTTCCTCCGCGTCCCCCGAACCGCCGGGAGGACGCCGCTGCGGGCCGCCGGCGGGGCGCCGGCCGGCCCGCACCCGTACCGTGAGGCGGTGCCCCAGCCGCTCGACGACCCGCTGCCCGAGCGCATCCGCGGTCCCAGCCCCCACGGCTGGTTCGAGCTCTTCTGCTGCAGCGGCCTGGTGATCGTGCTGGTGGGCGGGCTCATCCTGGTGGCCCTGCTGGTCCGGTAGGCGCGCCGCTACCCTGCGCAGAGTGCTCACGCTGACCGCGCTCCTCGCCGCCGCCGGACTGGAGGCGCCGCCGGGGCTCGCCGACCCGGTGATCGAGCGAGCCGTCTACGACTCCCGGAGGGCGGGGCCGGGGGCGCTCTTCGTGGCCATCGGTGGCACCCGCACCGACGGCCACGCCCACGCCCTCGACGCGGTGCGCCGGGGAGCGGCGGCGGTGGTCGCCGAGCGTCCGCCGGAGCCGGCGCTGCCGCCGGGCACGCCGCTGGTGCTGGTGGACGACAGCCGTGCCGCCCTGGCCCCGCTCGCCGCCCGGCTGTGTGGCGACCCCTCGCGGCGGCTGACCGTCGCCGGGGTCACCGGCACCGACGGCAAGACCACCACCGTGACCATGCTCCACGCCGCCTGGCGCGGGGCCGGGATCGGCGCCGCGGCGCTCAGCACCCTCGACTTCCGCACCCTCGACCGCGTCGAGCCCAACACCCTGCGCCAGACCACCCTCGAGTCGGCCGACCTCCAGCCCCGACTCGGCGAGCTGCTCGCCGCCGGCTGCACCCACGTCGCCCTGGAGACCTCCAGCCACGCCCTCGAGCTCAACCGGGTCGACGAGGTCGACTTCGACGCCGCCGTCTACACCCGCATCACCAGCGAGCACCTCGACTTCCACGGCAGCCGCGAGGCGTACCTCGAGGCCAAGGCGCGGCTCGCCGCAGGCGTGGCGGCGCGGGCGGGAGGCCTCCTCGTCCTCGACCGCGACGACGGCTTCGGCTTCCCCCGGCTGGACGCCCTCGCCGCCCGACGGCTCACCTACAGCGCCGCCGGCGATCCCGGCGCCGACCTCCGCGCCACCCGGGTCGACGCCGGCCCCGAGGGGGTGCGGCTGGTCGCGGAGACGCCCTGGGGCGGGGTCGAGGTGCGGCTGCGGCTGGCGGGGCGGTTCAACGCCGCCAACGCGCTCGCCGCTCTCGCCGCCGCGTGCGCCACCGGCGCCCGCCTCGACGACGCCGCGGCCGGACTGGAGCGGCTCGAGCGAGTCGGCGGCCGGATGGAGCGGGTCGACCTCGGGCAGCCCTTCGGGGTGGTGATCGACTACGCCCACACCGCCGAGGCGCTGCGCACCGTGCTCGGCGAGCTCCGGGCGGCGACCCGGGGGCGGCTCTGGGCGGTCTTCGGCTCGGCGGGCGAGCGCGACGCCGAGAAGCGGCCGGCGATGGGCGAGGTCGCCGCCCGGCTCGCGAACGCGGTGGTGCTCACCGACGAGGACCCGCGCGGCGAGGACCGCGACCGGATCATCGAGGACATCGCCGCCGGGGCGAGGGCCGCGGGGATGCGCGACCAGGCCGACCTGTTCCTCGTGCCCGACCGGGCCAGCGCCGTCGCCCACGCGGTCGAGCACGCCCGTCCCGGCGACACCGTGCTGCTCGCGGGCAAGGGGCACGAGACCTGCATCCTCACCGCGGCGGGGAGCGTGCCCTGGGACGAGCGCGCCACCGCCGAGGAGGCGGTGCGGCGCTGGCTCGACCGCCACCACGGCTGACCCCGGCCCGACCGGCCCGTCCTCACATCGGTTCACCCGTCTTCACGGGGATCGACCGTGCCCCGTTCCTACACTCGGCCCGGACGCCGGCGATCCCGGCCCTGTGCTGGGGAGCTCACGTTGCCGATGCCGGAGACCGCTGCCGTCCTCGCGAGCCCGGGTGCCGCCGAGAGCGAGCACCCGCGCACACTGGCCCAGCTCTCCGAGGACGGGCTGCTGCCCAGGCTGCTGGCCCGCCGGTCGCGGCGCTGGCGCGACCGTCCCCTGGCGGGCCGGCGGGCGGTCCGCACCCTGCACGTCAGGCTCACCGGCGCCATGCTCGCGGTGCTCGCCCTCGACGGCGCCGGCTATCTGCTCGCGGGGGAGAACCTGCGCCACGGAAACAGCGCCCTGGTCGCCGTCGGCGAGGACATCTTCGTCTGCGTCGCCCTGCTCACCATCACCGTCGGCCTGGTGCTTCCGGGGATGATCGGCCGCGCGGTCCGCCAGGTGGCGCGCGGAGCCGACCGTCTCGCCACCGGCACCCTGGCGGACTTCACCCTGGCGATGGAGGCGCTCGGCAAGGGCGAGCTGGGCCGCGCCCGCGCCACCCTCGACGTCGAGCCGGTGGTGGTGCGCGGCGGCGACGAGATCGGCGCCCTGGCGACCAGCTTCAACACCATGCTCGGCGAGGTGTCGCGGGCCACCGTGGCACTCGACGCCGCCCGCGACCAGCTCCAGCGCCAGCGCGACCACCTCGAGCAGCTCGCCTTCCACGACCCGCTCACCAACCTTCCCAACCGCTCGCTCTTCGGCGACCGGGCCCGCAACGCGGTGCGCCGGCTGAGCGGGCAGGAGGGCCAGGTGGCGGTGCTGCTCCTCGACCTCGACAACTTCAAGACGGTGAACGACAGCCTCGGGCACGCCGCCGGCGACCGGCTGCTGATCGAGGTGGCCGAGCGGCTGCGCACCGTGGTGCGCCCGGGCGACACCACCGCCCGCCTCGGCGGCGACGAATTCGCGATGCTCCTCGTGGACCTGTCCGGCCGCGACGACGCCCTGCTGGCCGCCGAGCGCATCCTCGACACCTTCCGCCGCCCCTTCCGCATCCAGGAGCGGGAGATCGTGGTGCGCGCCAGCATGGGCGTCGCCATCGCCGGCGAGGACGGGATCGGCGCCGAGGAGCTGCTCCGCAACGCCGACGTCGCCATGTACGCCGCCAAGGAGCAGGGGAAGTCCCGCTGCACGGTGTTCTCGGGCAGCCTCCACTCGGCCGCCCTGGAGCGGCTGGCGCTCGAGCAGGACCTGCGCACCGCGATCGCCCGGGACCAGTTCCAGCTCGTCTACCAGCCCCAGCTCGATCTCGCCACCCGGCGGATCGTCGGCGCCGAGGCGCTGATCCGCTGGGACCACCCCACCCGCGGGCTGGTGATGCCCCACGAGTTCATCCCCCTCGCCGAGGAGATCGGGGTGATCGTCGACGTCGACGACTGGGCGGTGCGCACGGTCTGCCGCCAGCTCGCCCGCTGGAGCGCCGACGGCCTGCCGGCGCTGCGGGTGGCCGTCAACCTCTCCGGCCGCGAGTTCGACGACCCCGGCCTCGCAGACCGCATCGAGCGCGCGCTGCACGACTGCGGGGTGCCGGCGTCGGCCCTGGAGATCGAGCTCACCGAGAGCGTCGCGGTGCGCCAGCCGCAGGAGGCGCTGGCGGCGCTGGAGCAGCTGCGCGCCCTCGGTGTCCAGGTCGCCATCGACGACTTCGGCACCGGCTACTCGGTGCTCAGCAGCCTGCAGCGCTTCCCCGTCGACCGCCTGAAGATCGACCGCTCCTTCGTCGAGCGCATCGGGCCCGACGGCGGCGACGCGCCGATCGTGGCGGCGATGATCACCATGGGGCATGCCCTCGGGCTCGAGGTGGTCGCCGAGGGGGTGGAGACCGCCGAGCAGCTCGGCTACCTGGAGGAGCACGGCTGCGACCTGGTGCAGGGCTACCTGCTCAGCCATCCGCTGACGGCGGCGGAGCTCGCGCAGCTGGTCTGGCACCCACCCGCGCCTGCGGCGCCGTCTCCGACCCGGCAGGCCAGCCGCCAGGCGATCGAGGCGGTCTCCGAGCTGGTCAGCTCCGAGCCCGCGGCCGAGCCGCTCTGCCGTGCCCTGCTCGCCGAGCTCGAGCGCCTGACCGGGCTGGAGTCGACCTTCTTCGCCGAGGCGCTGCCCCAGGAGCGCGCGCTGCGCGTCCGCCACGCCCACAACGGCGGCGGGCTGCGCATCGTCGAGGGGCTGGTCATCCCCGCGTCGGACCCACTGGTCCGGCGCCCGCAGCAGCGCGATGGCGCCCCCTCGGAGCCCCGCGAGGGGCTGGCGGCGGCGATGGGGGTGCGCGTGGCGCTGAGCGTGCCGGTCATGGGCGACCACGACCGGGTGCTGGGCAGCCTCTGCGCCGCCAGCCAGCGCCGCCTCGAGCCCAACCCCAACGTGCTGGTGGCGATGCGGCTCTTCGCCCGCCTGATGGGGGCCCGGATGTCGCAGCTGCCCGCGCCCGCGATCGCGGAGAGGGCCACCCTCGTCACCGCGCCACCGCCGGCGCAGAGCGACACCGTGACACGTTCGAGGTCGTCCGCAGCCTGAGCCGCGGCGACCATATCCGGGATGATGGACGAGCGGCGCGGCGTCGACAGCATGGTCCGCTGGCTGCGAATCCGTGAGCGCAGCGGGCTCCCCGCCCCCACCAGCTACGCGGAGCTGGTGGACGCCATCGGGCACAGCGCCCTGCTCCGCCGCCTGCTCTCCGGCAAGACGCCGCTGCGCGTCCCCCCGCCGCGCTCCTATGGCCAGCCCTGGTACAGCCTGGTCGAGAACGGTGGGGCGGACGGGTGCGAGCTGCGCACCCTCAAGGACCGCCCCGGCGCGACCCCCCGGGTCACCGTGAACGAGTGGGCATGGAACCTGGTCGAGGAGCGGTCCGACGGACGCCTGGTGATCCGCTACAGCCGCGAGGCGTCGCTCTACGTCGCCGAGCGCGAGAGCGGCGAGCCGGAGCGGTGGCGGCTGGTGCGCCACGACCTCTGGGCGGACCGCAGCCGGCAGGCCGCGGCGGCCGCGGCGCCCCGGTAGGGCCGGAGCGATTCGGGAACGGTCGGGGTCGCGGTCAGGCGGCCCGCGACGAGGGGCCGCGCAGGTGCTCGTCGATGCGGGCCATCAGCTGGCGCAGGTCGTACGGCTTGGTGAGATAGACGTCGGCGCCGAGCCACAGGCCGCGGGCGACGTCGGCCGGGTCGGCATGGCCGCTGAGCATGAGGATGGGGGTCCGGATGCCGGCGCCGCGCACCCGCGCGCAGACCTCGAGCCCGCTCATGTCCGGCAGGCTGACGTCGAGGAGGATGAGGTCGGGGTGCCGCGCGGTCACCGCGGCGATGGCGTCGGCGCCGCACGCCACCTCGATGACCGCGTGCCCTCGGGCGGCGCAGACGATGCTGAGGACCGCCCTGCTGGGACGGTCGTCGTCGACGACGAGGACGGTCTTCTCGGACCTGATCACCTGCACCTCCGGTTGCACCCCCGGCCGCCACCGGGCGGCCACATCCGTCACCCAGGGATCATGACCGCGCGGAAAGGGCCGCGCGGTCAAGTTTCCGCGGAGACCTGCGACGGTCCGGTCAAGAGATGTGCCGGACCGTCACCGCACCGTCTCTGACCCGCGCGGACGCCGGTCAGAAGTCCGCGTTCTTGGGGGTGCGGGGGAAGGGGATGACGTCGCGGATGTTGGCCATCCCGGTGGCGTAGATGATGGTCCGCTCCAGGCCCAGCCCGAAGCCGGCGTGGGGAACGGTGCCGTAGCGGCGCAGGTCGCGGTACCAGCCGTACGCGTCGCGGTCCAGCCCCATCTCGTCGATGCGGGCGTCGAGCGCCTCCAGCCGCTCCTCGCGCTGGCTGCCGCCGATGATCTCGCCGATGCCCGGGGCGAGCACGTCCATCGCCGCGGCGGTGCGCCCGTCGTCGTTGAGGCGCATGTAGAAGGCCTTGATCTCCTTCGGGTAGTTCATCACCACCACCGGCCGGCCGACGATCTGCTCGGTGAGGTGGCGCTCGTGCTCGCTCTGCAGGTCCATGCCCCACGCCACCGGGAAGTCGAAGCGCGCACCCTGCTCGACCGCCCGCTCCAGGGCGGTGACCGCGTCGCCGTACTCCATGCGCTCGAAGCTGGAGCCGACGAAGCGCTCCAGCCGCGCGATGCAGTCGGGGTCGATGCGCTGCGCGAAGAAGCGCATGTCGTCCTCACGCTCGTCGAGCACGGCGCGGAAGATGGACTTCAGCAGCGCCTCGGCGAGGTCGGCGTCGTCGCCCAGGTCGGCGAAGGCGATCTCCGGCTCGACCATCCAGAACTCGGCGAGATGGCGGGCGGTGTTGGAGTTCTCCGCCCGGAAGGTGGGTCCGAAGGTGTACACGCGGCTCATCGCCAGGCAGTAGCTCTCGACGTTGAGCTGGCCGCTCACCGTGAGGTGGGCCTCGCGGCCGAAGAAGTCGCGGGAGAAGTCGACGCCGCCCCCGGCGGTGCGCGGCAGGTTGGCCAGGTCGAGGGTGGAGACGCGGAACATCTCGCCCGCGCCCTCGGCGTCGCTGGCGGTGATGATCGGGGTGTGGATCCAGTGGAAGCCACGCTCGTCGAGGAAGCGGTGCACGGCCATGCTCAGGGTGTGGCGCACCCGGGCGACCGCCCCGAAGGTGTTGGTGCGCGGCCGCAGGTGGGCGACCTCGCGCAGGTACTCGAAGCTGTGGCGCTTGGCCGCCACCGGGTAGGTCTCGGGGTCGTCCACCCAGCCCACCACCTCGATGCCGGTGGCCTGGATCTCCACCGACTGGCCCTTCCCCTGGGACTCGACCAGCCGGCCGGTGGCCACCACCGCGCAGCCGGTGGTGAGCCGGGCGACCTGCTCGGCGTAGTTGGGCAGCGACGCCTCGGCGACCACCTGGATGGGGTCGAAGCAGGAGCCGTCGTGGACCGCCACGAAGGAGAGGCCGCCGCCCGAGCGGGTGTCGCGGCGGCTGCGCACCCAGCCCTTCACGGTGACCTCGGCGCCGACCGCGGACCCTCCGCGCAGCGCCTCGGCGACGGTGACGTGAGCCATCTCGGGCCGGCAGTATGCGCGCCCGGCTCTGGTCACCGCCGGGGCGTGGCTGTAGGATCGGGAGAGCGCCCGGTCATGTGTTCACGAGGGTCCGTTCGTTGGCCGCCTGGGACAAGCGTGTGCGCCGCCTCACGCTGAACGGCGTCGAGCAGAACATGAAGCTCGGGGCCCGCTACTTCTGCTTCGAGGTGCTCGAGGCCGACGGCGACCCCAACCCGCTGCGGCTGGGCAGCGCGGTGCGGGTGCTCGAGGAGGTCGGCTCCCACGGGCGCTGCGTGATCGTGCTCCCGGACGAGCGCCGTGTCGCCCTCTATGCGGTCCACCCCGAGGAGGGCGCCAGCGAGGTGGTCTGGTACGAGCGCACCGAGCTGCTCGGGGGCGCCGCCGGGCGCTGACCCGGCGCCCCTCAGACCAGCGGGCGCTTCGCCGGCACCCCGGGACGCCGCGGGTAGGCGTCGGGCGTGGCGCTGAGCTTGACGACGACCAGGACCCCGGCCGCCGCCGCCTCGGGCCTGCCGCCCCCGCAGGCGGCGGCCGCCGCCGCGCAGCCCTCCGCCG
>JAQBPH010000194.1:0-11101 GCA_028287625.1 Chloroflexota bacterium
GCCGGGCCACCAGGGCGACCGCCGGGGCCCGCAGCGCGCGCGCGAGGACGGCGCCGAGCTCGTCCGGACCGGTCGCCGCCGCGTCGAACCAGACCACCACGTTGCCGCTGCGCGGATGGGTGCGCACCGCCCGGACCGCGGCCATCTGCATCAGCTCGTGCTCGACGTGGGCGGCGCGTTCGGGGTCGCCGCCGATCGCCGCGCCGAGGAAGCGGGCACGCCCCGCGGCGACGTGCACGCACGCCGGGGGGGCGGGGCTCATCCTCCGCGCCGGCTCAGTGCTCGTGGCCGTCGTGCCCGCCGGCTGCGGCGGCCGCGCCCGCCTCGGGAGGAGGCAGGGCCTCCTCGCCCAGCCGTCCCCGCGCCTCGGCGACGAGATCGCCGCCCGTCAGCCGCGCACCCTCGGCGGCGCGTTCCACGGTCCGGCCGAAGCGGATCCCGCGGGTGATGGCGCCCACCGCCAGGTCGTGCACCGCAGGCCCGAGACAGGGCCCCAGCCGGCGTGCCCCGCGCACCAGCAGGTCGCCGGCGACGCCGATGACCGCGTACTGCGCGAGCCGTGTGGCCAGGGCGCCCCCGTGTCCCGCTTTGAAGCGATCGGCCATGTGAGTCTCCCGGCTCTCGGGGGAGTGAGAGCAGGCTGGATACTGTAAGCGTTCCGTGCCGGCGGGGAGCGTTCCGCCCCCTCCGCGTCGGCGCAGGCCCTGCGAACATGAATGAGAACCGTTCCTGCTACGATATCCCGGACCCGCGGCAACCAGGGGAGCGAGCATGGACAGGGTTCCCGTCACCGTCCTCACCGGTTTTCTGACGCACTCGTCGTCAACGCCGACGAGGAGGTCTTCGAGATGAACAGCGGGTGCATCTGCTGCACGGTGCGGGGCGACCTCATCCGCATCCTCGGCAACCTGATGCGCCGCCGCGACCGCTTCGACCACATCCTGGTGGAGACCACCGGCCTCGCCGACCCCGCGCCGGTGGCGCAGACGTTCTTCGTCGACAACGAGATCGCGACGCAGCTGCGGCTCGACGCCATCGTCACCCTGGTCGACGCCCGGCACATCCTCCACCACCTCGACGAGGTGAAGCCCCAGGGCGTCGAGAACGAGGCGGTCGAGCAGGTCGCCTTCGCCGACCGGATCGTGGTCAACAGGATCGACCTCGTCGACGAGGCCCGTCTGGGCGTGGTCGAGGAGCGGTTGCGGGCGATCAACGCGGTCGCCGAGATCATCCGCGCGGAGCGCGCCCGCGTCGACCTCGACCGCATCCTCGGCGTCGGCGCCTTCGACCTGTCCACGGTGCACATGCTCATCGACTCCGAGGAGGCGGGCCCCTGGGGAGACGATCCGCGTCACAGCCGGCTGGTCTTCATCGGCCGCAACCTCGACCGCGAGCAGCTGACCGCCGGCCTCCGCGGCTGCCTCGCGGTCGCGGTGACCGCCTGACATGCCGGTCCTCGCTCCCGGTCGCGGCCGCGCCGCCATCGCACTCCCGCGCTGGCGCGCGGCGCTCACCGATCACGTCGCCTCCCTCGCGGTGGCGCCCGGCGGCGCACTGGTCGCGGCGGGCTCGCTGGGTGGCGACTCGGTGGTGCTCGACTCGCTGACCGGCACCGTGGTCGCCACGCTGCCCGCGCACCCCCTGGGGGTGCTCAGCCTGGCCTGGTCGCCCGACGGCGCGGTGGTCGCCGCCGGCGGCCAGGACGGCCGGGTCACCCTCTGGGACCGCGCCGCCCGCGGTGCCGCCACCGTCGAGCTCCCCGGCTGGGTCACCAGCGTCGCCTGGTCGCCGGACTCGCGGCTGCTCGCCGCCGCCGGGGGCCGGGAGGTGGCGGTGATCACCGCCGGCGGGGAGGTGGTGTCCCGCCACGACGGCCACGCGAGCACGGTGACGTCGGTGTGCTGGGCTCCCGCGGGCGGGCGGCTCGCCGCCGCCTGCTACGGGGGCATCCGCTGGTACCAACCCGCGTCGCGTGGCGAGAGCCCCGTCGCCGAGCTCCCGTGGAAGGGGTCGATCCTGGTGGTCGCGATCTCGCCCGACGGCCGCTGGCTCGCCTCCGGCAACCAGGACTCGACCTCCAGGGTGTGGGAGCTCTCCACCGGCGAGGACCTGGAGATGAGCGGATACCCCGCCAAGGTCGAGCGGCTCGCCTGGGAGCACCGCGGCAGGGACCTCGCCGTCGCCTCGAACGAGATCGTCATGGTGTGGCACTGCGGCGGATCGGGGCCGGAGGGCACCCGCCCCGAGGTGCTCGAGACCCACACCGACCGCATCACCGACCTCGCCTACCAGCCGAGCGGTCCGCTGCTCGCCACCGTGGGGCGCGACGGCGTCGCCGCCGTGTGGCAGCCGGAGCGCCGCCGCCGGCCGGTGCGCGCCCTCGCCACGGGGACGCCGCTCTCCTGCGTCGCCTGGGCCGGCGACCACGCCCTGGTGGCCGGAACCGCGAACGGAGCGGTGCTCCGCCTCCACCTCGAGGCCGGTGCCCGCGCCGCCCGGCGGTGACCACCTTCGACGCCGACGTGCCGGGGTCACCCCTCCCTCGCCACCGCGACCACCTCCTTGATGCCGCCACCGCGGCGGGTGAGCAGCCCGGGGGCCTCCTCGAGCGGGTGCCGGCCGGTGATCAGCGCCCGCAGCGGGCCGGGCCAGCGCCGGTCGAACTCGAGCAGCGAGCTCGCCGCGGTCTGGTAGGAGGAGCGGCCGGCGTTGACGGTGCCGGCCACCACCTGGTTGCCGAGCACCAGCCGGCGCATCATCGCGGCGACGTCCTCCTCCCGGGGTGGCTCCGGCGCGGGCACCCCGGTGAGCACCAGCACGCCGTTGGGCCCGAGCACCGAGAGGGCGTCGAAGGCCAGCCGCGCCACCCCCGCCGCCTCGTAGACGACGTCGACCGGCCCGCCGAGCAGGCCGGGCAGATCGCGGGGCGGGACGTCCTCGGAGGAGACGTACTCGGCGCCGATCGCCTCGGCAAGAGCCGCCCTGGCATCCGGCGGCCGCGAACGCGAGTACACCACGGTGCGGAAGCCCCGGATGCGCAGCGCCATCGCCCCCAGCAGGCCCACCGGTCCCGCGCCGATCACGACGGCGGTGCTGCCCTCGGGGCTCCAGGGGAGGCGCCGTTGGATGGCGAGCAGCTGCTCCAGCGCCTTCTCGGCGATGGTGAGCGGCTCGGTGAGCACGGCCACGTCGCGCAGCTCGGGGGCCACCGGCACCATGTAGCGCTCGGCGTCGGCGATCAACTCGGTCATGTAGCCGTGGCAGCCCTTGATCCCCCGCTCGCGGTACTCGCCGGTGGCGCAGTAGTCCTGCCGGCCCTCGGCGCAGGGGCGGCAGCCGGGCCGCCCGCAGGGCCGGCGCACCATCGGCACCACCAGGTCGCCCGGACGCACCCCGGCCACCACCGCGCCGGCGTCCACCACCTCGGCGAGCGCCTCGTGGCCGATGACCAGCCGTTCCTCGCCGTCGGGCGGGGTGCCGTACTCGAAGGCGGCGATCTCCCGGTCGGTGCCGCAGATCCCGACCTCCAGCACCCGGGCGAGCACTCCGTCGCCCGCGACGGGGCCCGGTTCGGCGACCTCCACCACGTCGACCGACCGCGCGCTGGGATGGACTGCGACGGCCCTCATGGCGCTCCCTGCCGGCGTGCCGGCGTGCCGACGCGCCGAGCCCGGTGAACCGGGTTCACAGCCCGGGCCGGCGGTGCCGCCCGGGCGCCCTGGTGAAGGGTACCTTCGGCGGCCTACTCCGCCTCGCTGAAGATCTGCCGCACCCGCCACAGGCTCTCCGGGTGGCGGCTGCGCAGCCGCGACCAGCCGGCGGCCAGGTCGGCCGGCCGGCCGGTGCGCCGGAAGCGCGCGGCGGCGGCCCAGTAGAGCGCCTCGGGCGCGACGTGCGCGGTGGGGTCGCGGTCGGCGAGGGTCTGGAACAGCGCCGCTGCCTCCTCGAGCCGGTCGCGCTTCAGCTCCCACTTGCCGCGGCCCAGCTCCAGCTCGGCGAGGAACGGCTGGGGCGGAAGGTATCCGTTCCACTCGTGCACCACCCGCCCGTCGGCGCGGAGCAGCAGCAGCGTGGGCGTCCACACCAGCTGGTAGCGCTCGGCCAGCTCGCGGTGATCGGGGCTGTCGACCCGGAGTTGAAGGGGGACGGTCAGAGCGGTGACCGCGATCACCACCGCGGGGTCGCGGTAGGTGACGGCATCGAGCTGCCGGCACCCCTCGCTGGTAGGCGAGAAGAAGTCCAGCAGGACCGGGAGCCCCTGGTCCGCCGACCGCTTCAGCGCGTCCTCGAGGAAGCCGATCCAGGGGATGGCGTGCGGGGTCGTCGTCACCTGCATGGGTCGTCCTCCGTGTGGCCGTCGCCTCGCACCTACCCGCTGGGAGCCCTGTTCTCACCGCGGGTACACGCGGGTAACACTTGGCGTGTCCGGATCGGAGACGGGAGAGCACCATGGCCAAGACGACGGTGGCGGACTTCCTGGTCGAGCGCCTGCACTCCTGGGGCGTCCGGCGCATCTACGGCTACCCCGGGGACGGGATCAACGGGGTCACCGCCGCGATCCGCCGCTCCGACGGGCTGATCGACTTCGTGCAGATGCGCCACGAGGAGAACGCCGCCCTCGCCGCCTGCGCCCATGCCAAGTACACCGACGAGCTGGGCGTCTGCCTGGCCACCTCCGGGCCGGGGGCCATCCACCTGCTCAACGGCCTCTACGACGCCAAGCTGGACCACCGGCCGGTGCTCGCCATCGTCGGCCAGCAGCCGCGGACGGTGCTCGGCGCGAGCTTCATGCAGGAGGTCGACATCCTGTCGCTGTACAAGGACGTGGCCGGCGACTACGTCGAGCAGGCCACCCACCCGGCGCAGGTGCGCCACCTCGTGGACCGGGCGGTGCGCACCGCGGTGTCCCGGATGACGGTCACCGCGCTGGTGCTTCCCGCCGACGTCCAGGAGGAGGAGGCGGTGGTGCATCCGCCGCGCGAGCACGGCTTCACCCTCTCCGGCCTGGGGATCTCGCGCAGCGCCGCGGTGCCCTCCGACGCCGACCTCGACTCCGCCGCCGAGGTGCTCAACCACGGCCGGCGGGTGGCCATCCTCGTCGGCCAGGGGGCGCTGCACGCCTCGGCGGAGGTCACCGAGGTGGCCGAGCTGCTCGGCGCCGGCGTCGCCAAGGCGCTGCTCGGCAAGGCGGTGCTCCCCGACCACCTCCCCTGGGTGACCGGCTCCATCGGACTGCTCGGCACCCGGCCCAGCTGGCAGCTGATGGAGAAGTGCGACACCCTCCTGATGGTGGGGAGCGGCCTCCCCTACTCCGAGTTCCTCCCCCAGGAGGGAAGCGCCCGGGGCGTCCAGATCGACGTCGACGGGCGCATGCTCGGCCTCCGCTACCCCATGGAGGTGAACCTCCTCGGCGACAGCGCCGCCACCCTGCGGGCGCTGCTGCCGCGGCTCCGGCGCCAGGAGGACCGCGGCTGGCGGCGCCAGGTGGAGGGCTGGGTCGAGGACTGGTGGAAGGTGGTCGAGGCGCGGGCCATGAACGACGCCGACCCGGTGAACGGCCAGCGGGTCTTCTGGGAGCTCTCCTCCCGTCTCCCCGACCGGGCGATGATCGCCTGCGACTGCGGCACCGCCACCGGCTGGTATGCCCGCGACGTCAAGCTGCGCGCGGGGATGAGCGGCTGGCTCTCGGGCACGCTCGCGACCATGGGCACGGGCCTGCCCTACGCCATCGCCGCCAAGTTCGCCCATCCCGACCGGCCCTGCGTGGCCCTGGTCGGCGACGGCGCCATGCAGATGAACGGCATGGCCGAGCTGATCACGGTCGCCAAGTACTGGAAGCGATGGAAGGACCCCCGGCTGGTGGTGCTGGTGCTCAACAACCGCGACCTCGCATTCGTCAGCTGGGAGCAGCGGGTGATGCTGGGGGACATCAAGTTCGAGGCCTCGCAGGACATCCCCGACGTCCCCTACGCGCGCTATGCGGAGCTGCTGGGGCTGCGCGGGATCCGCGTGGACCGGCCGGAGGACGTCGCCGGCGCGTGGGACGAGGCCTTCAGCGCCGACCGGCCGGTGGTCTACGAGGCGGTGGTCGACCCCGACGTGCCCCCGCTGCCGCCGCACATCACCGTCAAGCAGGCGACGGCGATGGCCAGGGCGGTGCTCAAGGGCGACCCGGACCGCGGCGCCATGGTCCGCCAGTCGATGCGTGACCTGGTCGAGGAGTTTCTGCCACGGTGAGGTGAGTCACGCCGGCCGCCCGATGCGGATCGCTTTTGCGTTTTCGTGCCGTCCGCGGTATCGTGGTGCTTGAGCGGTGGACTCGTGTCCGCGCACGGGTGGAGCGGTCGGCTTCGCCCGGCTGCTGTGAGAGCGGCCCTGTGTGCCGCCCGAATGTCTCGCAGCGATCCCCCATGAGCTCCGCCATGACAACACTGACCGCCCCCATGCCGCCCCCGGCCGCCGCCCACACCGGTGCCGACGCCGACGACGAGCTCGTCGGCCGTGCCGAGGCCCTGATCCTTCGGGGTCGGGACCAGGGTGTGCTCACGCCCGGCGAGCTCATCGCCGCCTTCCCCGAGATCGAGAGCGACCCCGACGGCCTCTCCCGCGTGGCCGAGGCCTTCCAGGCGATGGGCATCGCGGTCGGCGACGACTCCGACGAGGAGCTCGAGTCCGCCGGCGCGACCCCGGAGAGGGTCGACGAGGCGGAGCTGGGCAGCGCCGCGCTCGACGACCCGGTGCGCGCCTACCTCAACGAGATCGGCCGGGTGCGCCTGCTCACCAAGCGCCAGGAGGTCGAGCTCGCCCAGCAGATCGAGGCCGGCTCGGAGGCCGCCCGGCAGCATCTGATCGAGGCCAACCTCCGGCTGGTGGTCTCCATCGCCCGCAAGTACATGGTACGCGGCCTTCCCCTCCTCGACCTCATCCAGGAGGGCAACCTGGGCCTGATGCGGGCGGTCGAGAAGTTCGACCACCGCCGCGGGTTCAAGTTCTCGACCTACGCCACCTGGTGGATCCGCCAGGCGATCACCCGGAGCATCGCCGACCGGTCGCGCACCATCCGCGTCCCGGTCCACGTCACCGACCGCATCAACCGGGTGATCCGGGTGTCGCGCCGCCTCTCCCAGGAGCTGGGGCGCGACCCCAACGACGAGGAGATCGGCGAGGAGGTGGGCGTCACCCCCGAGCAGGTGCGTGAGCTCTTCATGATCTCCCGCGAGCCGGTCTCGCTCGACAGCCCGGTCGGTGACGACGGCGACGACTCGCGCCTCGAGGACTTCATCGAGGACAAGGAGGCCGAGGCGCCGATCGAGGCGGCGACCCGCACCCTGCTCACCGGCCAGCTCGAGGACGTGCTCTTCACCCTGACCCCGCGCGAGCGGCGGGTGCTCCAGCTCCGATTCGGGCTCACCGACGACCAGCAGCGCACCCTCGAGGAGGTGGGCCGCCGGCTGGGGATGACCCGTGACCGGGTGCGCAAGATCGAGCGGACGGCGCTCAGCAAGCTCCGCGATCCCGCCCGCGCCGCCCGGCTGCGCGACCTCGTCGCCTGAGCGCGGGTCCCGGCTGGCAGCCGCGGCCGCCCCGATGAAGGGTCGCGCGGCTGCGGCTCTGCTCGGAGCCGCGGCCGCCGGCGTCGGGGCATGGCGGTTCGCGGTGCTGGCCGGCCACGGGGGCCGGGCCGCCTACGCCATGCCCCCCTCGGTGGTGATGGTCGCCGCCGCCGCCCTGGCGGGGCTCATGCTGAGCACGCTGGTGGCGGTGCGGGCGGCCCGGGCCGACGTCATCCTCCTCGGCATCCTCACCGCCGGGCTCCTCGGATACGGGGTCCTCGGGATCTTCAGCATCGGGCTGCCGCTGCTCCTCCTCGGCGCCGCCGCGGGCACCGCGCTGGTCCGCCGTCTCTCGGGCGCGCCCCGCTCGCTGAGGCTCGCCGGCCCGGCGCTCGGCGTCGCCGTGGTGGCCATCGTCGTGCTCGCCGCGCAGCCGCCCGTGGTCGAGTGCGAACGCGGTGGCGTGACCTCCTCCACCCCGATCTGGCTGGTCACCGGCGGCGCCTCCGGAGGCTCGGGCTCGGCGTCGTCGGACACCGACGTGCACTCCGGCACGGTGACCGCCGGCGGGTCGACGTTCACGTACACCTGCACGGGCGACCGGCTGACCGGCTTCCGGCGCGGCTGAGGCGAGCGTGTTGCTCCCCGGGCCGGCGTGGCATAACCGGGAGACACCCCACGCCAAGGGAGGCCACTCAATGGCAGGAACGCTCGCCGGCACCGTCGCTCTCGTCACCGGCGCATCGAGCGGCATCGGCGAGGCGACCGCGGTCGCCCTCGCATCCAGGGGCGCAGCCGTCGCCCTCGTCGCCCGCCGGCGCACCAGGCTCGAGGCGCTGGCGCAGCGCATCCACGAGGCGGGCGGCCGGGCGCTGGTCATCGAGACCGACATCACCGTGGAGGATGCGGCCAAGGAGGCCGTGCGGCGCACCGTCGAGGAGCTGGGGCGGCTCGACGTCCTCGTCAACGCCGCCGGGGTGATGCTCCTCGGCCGGATCGACAAGGCCGACGTCGAGAGCTGGAAGCGTATGCTCGACCTCAACGTGAGCGCGTTGATGACGATGTCCCACGCCGCCCTCCCCCACCTGCTCGCGGCGGCGGAGAAGGAGCCCCGGCTGGTCGCCGACGTGGTCAACATCAGCTCCGTGGCCGGGCGCGTCGCCCGGGTGGGGAGCGGCGTCTACAACGCCAGCAAGTGGGCGGTGAACGCCTTCAGCGAGTCGCTCCGCCAGGAGGTCACCCGCCAGCACGTCCGGGTCAGCCTGGTCGAGCCCGGGGCGGTGGCCACCGAGCTGGCGGGCCACAACAGGGACCCCGAGGTGCTCGAGCTGATGCGCCAGCGCTTCGGCTCCATCGAGGTGCTGCACCCCGAGGACATCGCCGGGATCATCGCCTTCGTCGTGACCCAGCCCCGGAGGGTGGCGCTCAACGAGGTGCTGGTGCGGCCCACCGAGCAGGCGGACTAGATTGCCGGACTGGTCGGCGATCGCCTCGATGGCGACGGCGGCCGGCACCCTGGCGCTGGCGATCGCGACCTTCTTCTCCATCCGCTCCGCCAACCACGCGGCGCGGGTGGCCGAGCGCGCCCTGCTGGTCGGGCTGCGCCCGGTGCTGATGCCCTCCCGCGCCGAGGATCACGTCGAGGACGTCCTCTTCGGCGACGACCACAGCCTCTCCGTCCGCGGCGGCCTCGCCGTGGTCGAGGAGGTCGACGGCCGGTACTATCTCGCGATCTCGCTGCGCAACGTGGGCGCCGGGCTCGCGGTGCTCCGCGGCTGGCACGTCTCCGACGGGCGCGAGCGCTTCGATCACGACCACATCGACGTCGAGGCCGCCCGCCGCCAGCAGCGCGACCTGTACGTCGGCGCCGGCGACATCGGCTACTGGCAGGGGGCGGTGCGCGACGCCGACGACCCCTTCCTCCCCATCGTGCGCCGGTCGGTCGCCGCGGGCACCCCGCTGACCGTCGACCTGGTGTACGGCGACCACGAGGGCGGCCAGCGCACCGTCAGCCGCTTCGTGCTCTATCCCCGCGAGGACGGCGGACCCGAGTGGCGCTCGGAGGTGACCCGCCACTGGCATCTCGAAGGGCCGTCGCCGCGCTGAGATTCGCGGCTGTTCTGCCGCCGGATGAGATTCGCGGGGGGCCGCTCTGCCGCCGGTTTTTACGGCTCTTGTGCTGTTTCCGTGGGTAGCGGGAAGGGGGTGAAAAGAAGAGACGCACCCGAACACCAGTACGATTTCGGCTGCTTGACGGCTGAACTCGTAGGAGGCGAACGGCGTGCGTCCGATCAGAGTATGGGCGATGCTGCTGGGGATCGCGAAGGCGGTGGTCGAGGCGGTCGAGGTCGACGATCAAGGAGCCGTCGTCGTGTCCGTGCGGCCGCGGCGCAGTGAGCGCAACCGCTGTGGGCGCTGCCGGCGCCGGGCTCCGAGTTACGACGCGGGCGAGGGGCGGCGCCGCTGGCGAGCACTGGATGTGGGCCTCAGCAGCGCGTACATCGAGGCCGAGGCGCCTCGGGTGAAGTGCCCCACTCATGGCGTGGTGGTCGCCGCGGTTCCCTGGGCCCGCCATGACGCCCGGTTCACGCGCACCTTCGAGGACCAGGTGGCCTGGCTGGCGGCGAACACCTCGAAGTCGGCCGTGGCTCAGCTGATGCTGGTGACCTGGCGCACCGTCGGCGGGATCGTCAGGCGAGTGGTGGCCGAAGCCCGAACGCGGACCGATCCCTTCGCCACGCTGCGCCGGATCGGGATCGACGAGGTGAGCTGGCGCAAGGGGAAGAAGTACCTCACCGTCGTCCTCGACCACGACACGGGCCGGCTGATCTGGGCGGCTGCGGGGGCTGACGAGAAGACGCTGGAGGCTTTCTTCGATCTCCTCGGGGAGGAGCGCTGCGCGCAGATCCTCCTAGTGAGCGCCGATGGTGCCTCGTGGATCAGCAATGTGGTGCGCCGACGGTGCCCCCAAGCCCACCAGTGCACCGATCCGTTTCACGTCGTCCAATGGGCCACCGACGCCCTCGACGAAGTGCGCCGCGAGGTGTGGAACGCCGCGCGCCGCAACAAGCAGGTGGCCCTGGCCAAGTCCCTCAAGGGGGCGCGCTGGGTGCTGTGGCGTAACCCCGAGAATCTCACCGAGCGGCAGACGGCCCGGCTGGAAGAGATCGCCCAGACCAACCAGCCGCTCTACCTGGCCTACCTGCTCAAGGAGCAGCTCAGGCTGGTCTTCCAACTCCCCGCCGACGAGGCCATCGCCCTCCTGGGCAACTGGGTGACCTGGGCGCAGGCGTCGGGGCTCGAGCCCTTCGTCAAGCTGGCGGCCACCATCGTCACCTACCAGCAGAGGATCGAGGCAGGTCTCCTCCACGGCCTCTCCAACGCCCGGGTGGAGAGTCTGAACACCAAGATCCGCCTGATCATCCGCCGTGGCTTCGGCTTCCACGACGCCAAGGCGATCACCGCTCTGGCAATGCTCTCCCTCGGTGGCTTCTGCCCACCCCTCCCCGGACGCGCATGACGTCACCCACGGAAACAGCAGGAGACCC
>JAQBPH010000195.1:0-6573 GCA_028287625.1 Chloroflexota bacterium
GCACATGCGCTTCGGCGAGGCCAACTCGGCGTCGATCCGCGGCGGCGACGCGCTCCAGCCGACGAGCACCGCGACGTCGCTGCGCCACGAGCCCTCGGGCGAGATCACCGTGACCGACGGCGCCTTCGCCGAGACCAAGGAGGCGCTCGGCGGCTACTACGTCATCGAGGCCGCCGACCTGGACGAGGCCATCGCCGTGGCGAAGCAGGTGCCGGCCCGGTTCGGCGGCGTCGAGGTTCGCCCGGTGATGGTGTTCGACTGACCGGCTCGCCTCTGGCGGCCGCCTCCGCCGTGGCGGCGGCGGTCGCCGAGGCGCACCGCCGTGAGTGGGGCTTCGTGCTCGCCGCGACGGTGCGCGTGACCCGCGACCTCGACCTCGCCGAGGAATGCGTCCAGGACGCCTACGCCCGGGCCCTCACCACCTGGACGGCACGCGGCATCCCCGCGAATCCCGGTGCCTGGCTGACCACGGTGGCGAGGCGGCGCGGCGTCGACCTGCTCCGCCGGGAGGAGCAGCTGCGACGCACCCTGCCGCTGCTGCTCGACGAGCAGGTCGGCCCCGGCCCCGGCGAGACCGAGGAGCACGACGTCCCCGACGACCGCCTGCGGCTGATCCTCACCTGCTGCCATCCCGCGATCGCGCTCGAGAGCCAGGTGGCGCTCACCCTGCGGCTGCTCTGCGGGCTGACCACCGCCGAGGTGGCGCGGGCCTTCCTGGTGAGCGAGCCCACCATGGCGGCGCGCATCACCCGGACGAAGAAGAAGATCGCCGCGGCGCGGATCCCGTACCGGGTGCCGCCCGCCGAGGAGCTGCCCGCACGCATCGAGGCGGTGCTCACCGTGGTGCACCTCCTCTTCACCACCGGGCACACCGCCCCGGCCGGCGACGACCTGGTCCGCCGCGACCTCGTCGAGCGCTCGCTCGACCTGGCGCGGATGCTGCGGGCGCTGCTCCCCGCCGACGCCGACGTCGCCGGCCTGCTGGCGCTGATCCTGCTCACCGACGCCCGCCGGGCCGGCCGGCTCGGCGAGGACGGGCGCCTGCTGCTGCTCGCCGAGCAGGACCGCGCGCGATGGGACCGGCGGGCGATCGGCGAGGGCCTCGCCCTGGTCCGCGAGGCGCTGCGGCGCCGGCCGCCAGGACGCTTCGCGCTCATGGCGGCGATCGCCGCCGTCCACGCCGAGGCGCCCAGCTGGCAGGACACCGACTGGCGCGAGGTGGTGGCGCTCTACGACCTGCTGGCTCAGCTCTGGCCGTCTCCGGTGGTGGCGCTCAACCGCGCCGTCGCCCTGGGACTGGCGCGCGGACCCGAGGCGGGGCTGGTGGCGCTCGACGCCCTCGCCGCCGAGCCGCAGCTGGCCGGCTACAGCTACCTCGCCGCGGCGCGGGCCGACTTCCTGCGCCGGCTCGACCGCATCGCCGAGGCGCGGGCGGCGTACCGCGACGCGCTGGCGCTCACCCAGAACGCCGTCGAGCGCGACTTCCTCGCCGGCCGGCTGGCGCAGCTGAAGGGCTGAGGTCCGGGGCACCCCTCCCCCACCGGGGCCCGGTGGCACCGGTAGAATCGCGCGTCGCGAGGACGAGGATGCTGTGTGGGAGGCCGAGGTGGTGATCACAACGCGCACGGGTCTTGGAGTTTCCGGTGCCCTGGCCGCCGTGGCCGCCCTGGCGGCGTGCGGAGGCGGCAGCGCCCCTCCCGCGGCGCAGGCCACCCCCGGCGCGGCGCAGAAGGCGTCGGCGAAGCTCGCCCACGTCCCGACGGGCACCGCCACCATCGCCTACGACGCGCCCACCCAGGTGCTCACGGTGAGCCTCCACGTCACCGGGGCGGCGCCCAAGGTCGCGCTGCCGTCGCACATCCACAAGGGCACCTGCGCGGGTGCTCCCGGCGACATCCTCTACACCCTCAACCCCGGCATGGCCGACGACAAGGGCGTGGTCGACGTCACCACCAAGGTGCCCAACGTGCCCGCGGTGCCCACCGGCGCCTACGTGCACTTCCACACCGGGCCGACCACCGGCACCCCGGCGGAGAAGCGGTCGATCGTCTGCGCCGACCTCACCGGGCAGCCCGGGCAGCTCGTCATGGGACCGAACGGCGCCCCCGGCGACAACCCCACCGGCACCGCCACCATCACCCGCAACCCCGGCACCAGGGAGCTCACCGTCAAGCTGGTGGTCGACGGCCTCGAGCCGAGCACGTCGCACCCGGCGCACATCCACACCGGCAGCTGCGAGGCCCAGGGGCCGGTGGCGGTCCCGCTCACCGCGCTCCAGGCCGACGCCAGGGGCCACGCCGAGTCGACCACCACCATGAAGAATGCCCCCGAGATCGGCACCTGGTACGTCAACGTCCACCGCGGTCCGGGTCTCAACGGCCCGGAGTTCACGCCGATCACCTGCGGAAACGTCGCCAGGTCGTAGGTTGGTCACTGCTGGTAGCTCACGGAGAACGAGCCGCCGGGGCCGGTGCCGTCGGGGCTCAGGGCACCGGGGACGGCGGTGCCGCCGCTGACGTCGTGGAGCGTGAGCGCGGTGAGGCGGCCGGGTTGCGCGCTCGCGAGCCCCTCCGTCCCCTGGTTCGCGGTGGAGGAGTGGAAGGCGGCGGTGCCGAAGTCGGCGAGCGGGGTGATCTTCCCGGTGGTGGTGGAGGTGGTCGCCTCGGTGATCCACTCGGCGGTGCCGAGGGTGGTCGCCTGGGGGGTGAAGCCGACGGTCGTGGTGTAGCCGGCGGTGCGGTCGGCCAGCTGGATGGCGCCCCCGCCTCCGGCGCCGCGGAGGTTGACCGAGATCGACACCGTGTCACCGGGCGCGATCTCGCGCACGATCACCTGCGGCGGCTGCTGGGCGGCGGTGAGCAGCTCGTACCAGAGGAAGTGCACGGGCGGCGAGCCGTTCCTGCACATCGCTCCCGACCCCGCCTGGTACAGGGGCAGGGAGCCGTCACCGCCCAGGCCCACCCAGAGGGCCAGGGTCGCGTCCGGGGCGGTGCAGCGCACGGTGGGCTCGGTCCACGACCCGGCGACCTCCCAGAATGAGCCGGAGGCCACGTACCCGGACCAGTTGCCGCTGGCAGCGGTCAGCGGCCTGACCGCTGCCGCTGCCGGCGGGCGTGGCGGCGGCGGCGCCTGAACCGCCGCGGGGATCGCCCTGACCACCGGCGGCCGGGGCGGCACCAGCCGGGCCAGCGCGGTGGGGACGGGGATGGCGGTGGAGGTCGCCACCGGGGTCGGAGCCGGGGTGGGGTCCGGGGTGTCGAGCAACGCGGGCGGCGTGACCACGGCCTCGACGACCTGCGGCTGCGTCACCACCGTGGGTGCGCTGGCGGCGAGCGGCCGCTCCAGCGCGGTCGCGCTCGCACACCCCGTGAGAGTTGCGACGGCGATGAGCGCCGCACCTCGTACGGTGAGGAACTTGAACATGTCGGTGGACCTTCGTATGCGGATGGTTCGAACCATCCCCGGTCTGTGTCCATGACCGCATCACCGCGGCGGGACCATCGACTCGACGTTCCGCCTTCAGCGCAACCTGCGCGAGGCGTGAGACCTTAACCGGACGCTGTGACTGTCGTTGCGCTGCCGTTTCACGGCGGCGCTCCTGATGCAATTGAGGCCCCGGGTGGACATGTCGACACGGTGTTTTTGCCAAATGTAGCCGCATGGTGAGGTTTGTGTCACTCGGGGGGGGACTGCATCCCCCCGCCGCGGCAGCTCTGCCGCCGGTCGGGATGCCCGGCAGTTCTGCCGCCGGTCGAGATTCGCGGCAGTTCTGCCGCCGGTGGAGATGCCCGGCAGTTCTACCGCCGGTCGAGATTCGCGGCAGTTCTGCCGCCGGTCGAGATTCGCGGGGGGCCGCTCTGCCGCCGGTTTTGACTCGGGGGGGACTGCGTCCCCCCCGCTCGGTCGCAAGACATCGTGCGCTGGCGCGCCCGATGCCGGCTCCCGCCCCCCCTCGCCGGCACTCGCCGGCGGCGCTCGCTTCGCGATCGCAATTTGCGCAGCCACCGGCCGAGGTACGACATTGAGGAACGCGAAGCGTTCCTCTTGGAAAACCCCAGGATCCGCGGAGAGGGCGGCGCAGCGAGGCGCCGCCGCGAAGGCCGTGATGCCCATGCGGGGTTCAAGCGCCCACCCCGGAAGCCGCTCGGCGGCTCCATTGTGAGCAACGCGCAGCGTTGCTCGTGGTCCCTCTCCCCGTCGACCCTTCACGACGAGCGCGCGAAGCGCGCGTCGCCGGCGAGTGCCGGCGTGGAGGGGGGTAGGGCACGGCATCGGGCGCGCCAGCGCACGATGTCTTTGCCCTGAGCGGGGGGAGGCGTAGCCTCCCCCCGGTAAAAACACCGTGGAGAAACTGCCGCGTACCTCTACCGGCGGCAGAGCGGCCCACCGCGAATCTCAACCGGCGGCAGAACTGCCGGGCATCTCGACCGGCGGCAGATCGGCCGTACATCCCCACCCGCCGCAGGTCGGCCGTACATCCCCACCCGCCGCAGATCAACTCCGCGGGCACGGCGGCGCCGGGGGGAGCGGGCCGGTGCCCTCGACGAGCAGGCGCAGCCGGGCGTCGAGGGGTGGCCGGAACTGGCGATGGCCGGGGGCGAGCACCTCCACGCGAAGCTCGTGGTCGCCGGGCCCGGCCTCGACGCCGAGCGTGGAACGCTGCGTCTCCAGCACCTGCCGGCCGTCGAGGAGGACGGTGAGCAGGTCGCCGGCGCCGGGGACTGCGGCCGCGGAGCCGTCGGCGCGGCGCCCGCAGACGGTCACCGTGACCGGGCTGGTCAGCGGCCCTCCCGAGGGCACGGCGAGGGTGATCGCGTAGCCGGGCGATGCCGGCACCGTGGGGGTGAGCGCGATCGCGGCGACGGTGCCGCCGAGCCCGAGCGCGCCCGCGCCGACCAGCATCCGGCGGCCCCGACGCGAGATCGCCAGGGCGAGGGCGCTGGCGTACATCACCGCGGCGGCGAGCCACGGCGCCCATGCGGGCACCGCCGACGGCGCGATGACGTGACCGGATGGCAGCCGCACAGTGGTCGGGTATTCTGCTCACCATGGCTCGCGGGCGGCGGCGGCGACTGTTCGCGCCCACCCTGGTGCTGCTGGCACTGGTCGGCACCTGGACCGGGCACACCCTCGAGTACCTGCGCGTGGACGGCGGGGCCGGTGTGCGCGCCGATCTGCTCGGGTCCGTCCACGCCTACATGCTGCCGATGGGCTTGCTGCTGCTGGCGCTCTCGGCGGCCGGTGGGGTGGGCTGGTGGCGGGCCTGGCAGGCGCTGGGACGCCGCCTCGACGCCCTCCGTGCCGCCCTCGCCGCCTCGCTGAGCGGCCACCCGCCCGCGGCTCCCCCGACCACCGCCGCACCCTCGGAGCCGGCGGGCTGGGCCGCCCTCGCGCTGCTTCTGGCCGGGTTCCAGCTCGGCCTCTACCTCCTCCAGGAGAACCTCGAGGCGGCGATCGCGGGGACGCCGATGCCGGGAGCCGGCGCGGTGCTCGGCGCCCACCTCCTGGCCCCCCTGGTGCACCTCGCCGTCGCCACCCTGCTCGCCGCCCTGATGGCGGGCGGGGGCCGGGCGCTGCGGCGCCGCGCCGCTCGCATCACCGGGGTCGCCCGCCTGCTGCGCGTCCTCCTCGCCAGCCTGGCGTCCACCGCTCCGCCGACGGCCCCGGCGGTGGCCTGGTGGCCCTCCCCCCTCGACCGCCTGGGGCGGCAGCTCTGGAGCCGGCCTCCCCCGACCGCTCTCCCCGCTCGCTGATCCGGGCCGCCGCGGCGACGCGCGCGGCCGCCAACGAGACAGGAGGAGAACCGTGCTCGCCAGGACCCTGTATCCGCACGGATGGTTCGACATGGAGGCCCGGCTCGACGAGCCCGAGCGGCTCCGGGCCGAGCTCGCGGCGATCGACGGGGACATCGTCGACACCGGGCCCAGCACGCTGCGGCGCGCCGAGCTGCTGGCCGCGCGCAAGCGCGTCTACGAGATGCTCCATCCCGGGAGCCGCCACGGTGGCGCCCCGGGGCGCGCCGGGGGCGGCAAGGCGCGGCGCACCGAGGAGGGACAGCCCCCGATCCGCTCCCATGCCGCGGACGCCGCCACCCGCACCGGGCTGTCGGAGCGCAGCGTGCGCCAGCTGGTGCAGATCGCCGAGGACATCCCCGCGCCGCTGCGCGATCTCATCCGCGAGACCCCCCTGGCCCGGCGCCAGCGGCAGCTGCTGGAGATCGCCAGGTCCCACCGCGACCCCGAGGAACAGCGCCGCCGGGTCGGCGCCGCCCTGACCGCGACGCTCCCTGCCCAGGCCTAGCGGACCCCGCGCTCGACGCCCGCGCGGCGGTGACGGCAACGTCATCGCCGCGTCGTCGAGGCGCGCTCGACCCCTCACGGAGCTGCAAGAAACTGCCGCGACCCTCGTTCCCACCTCCGACGGAAGGAGGAGGTACGAGTGATGTCCCGCCGCAGCCGGAGGCGCACCGCGGTCGCGAGCGCGGTCGCGGCCGCGTGCATGGTCGCCGGGGCGGTCATCCAGGTGGCCGGCGCCCGCGGCACCGGCGCCGCAGCCCCCAGGGCGGCCCCGGTC
>JAQBPH010000204.1:0-3634 GCA_028287625.1 Chloroflexota bacterium
TGCACGGGCACACCCCCCACCACGGCGACCAGCCCTCGACGCGCCATGACGGCCGGCTCTGGGGTTTCGACGGCTGCTTCAGCCGCTACTGGAACCACGACGGCAGCGGCGCCGGGCCGGTCGGCGCAACGGTGGCTCTGCTCCCCGCCGTGGAGGCGTCGGCGGCGCCCGGGCGGCCCGCGGCGCTCGATCCGCGAGAATCTCCCGCGTGACTCCGACCCCCGCGCCCGACCCCGCCGCCGGCGGCGCCCTGCTCGCCGGGCGTGGCCCCGGCGGCGACGGCCGGCCCAGCCCCTGAGCGGCGGAGGCCGAGGATGCGCCGGCTCCTGACCAACAGCTTCGGCTTCGAGTCGAACTGCTGGGTGTGCGAGCCCACCAACCCGGTGGGGCTGCACGTCCCCTTCCACCACGACGACGAGGCGCACACCGTGACCGCCGTGCTCCGCCTCGACGCCAACCACTCCGGTGCGCCCAACCTGGTGCACGGAGGGTTGCTCGCCGCCCTCTGCGACGACGCCATGGCCTGGGCGTCGATCGCCGAGGCACGCCGCTTCGCGCTCACCGCCGAGACCCGGCTGACCTACCTCGTCCCGGTGCCGGTCGGCCAGGAGATCACGGTGACGGCGCGGCTGATCGGCCGCCACGGACGCCAGGTCTGGCTCATGGCCGAGGTGCGCAGCGGCGACACCGTGTGCGTCCGCGCCGAGTCCCGCGCGACGGTGATGGGCGGCGAGCTGGCCCTCGACGCCGGGGTCTCCACCTCGGCGGACGGCACCGTGCCAGGGGACGGCGCGGAGTGCGGGTGACCTGACGCAACCTACTTTATGCGTCATTCGCGTTGATCGCCAAGTTCTGCCCCGGACGCGGTGAAAACTCGATCGGACCGAACGCCAACAAACGAACTGGACGCGTCAAACTTCGTGCGCTACCGTGGTTGACTGAGACCGCGCACGGTGTATGTTTTGGGGGACTTCATCAGCTTGTGGCGGGCTCAGGAAGGGATGCCAAACATGCGTCTGCGTACGTCTCCGCTCGTCCTTGCTCTGGTTGCCTGCACGGCCACGGGGACCATGGCCCTGACCTCGACCACCGCGTTCGCCTCGTCCGGTCACAGCGGCCACGGCTCGACCAAGGTGACCACCAAGGGCAGCGGCAACTGCACCGTGGTGAACAGCAAGAACGTCACCTGCAACGTCTCCAAGCACCACCACGGCGGTGGTGGCTGGGGTGGTGGCCACGGCGGTCGTGGCGACGTCGGTCTCGGCCACGGGCTCGAGGACGTTGTCTCCGGCGTCGGCGACATCCTCGGAGGTCTGCTCGGCTAGCACCGCCTGACGTGCGCGGCCCGGCCGGGCCGCGTTCGGACCATCCGCACATGCCCGCCTCCAGACGCGGGCGTGCGCGTGACCCTGGCGGGGGTGACGGCCGGTCCACGTGCCGTCATCCCCGTCCATTCCCCCGTTCACAGGCGACGACTGCACATGACCATCTCCCCTTCCACCGCCGCCGCCCTCACCGGCACCGTGCTGGCGGGCCTGCTGGCCGCCTGCGGCTCCGCCGGGGCCACCAGCGCGGGATACGTCCCGCTCACCGCGTCCCCCACGCCGGCGCCCGCCACGGCCGACCCGGCGCCGGCGCAGGCGCAGCCCGCGCAGGTCGTGCCCGGCGCCCCGCAGGCTCCGGCCGGCCAGCCCGCGAAGGTGGTCGCGCCCCAGGCGCCGGCGACCGACTTCAGCGCCCTCTCGCGCCGCTTCGTCGCCCTGCGCAACCAGGACAGCCAGGGGCTGGCGGCGATCAAGGGACAGACCTCGAACAGCGACCTCGAGGCCGACAAGCGGGTGATGGCTCAGGCGGCCACGATCTTCAGCACCTACGCGCAGCAGCTTCGGGCCCTGCCCTTCCCCGCCAGCATGAGGACCGACGCCGACGCCCTCGTCACCGCGGTGACCACGGTGCAGGCCACATTCGTGCAGGCGTCGCAGGTGGCCAGCTTCAACGACCTCGGCCCGCTGCTGCAGAAGCTCATCGACACCGAGGACGTCCAGCTCACCGCCACCAACGTCGTGGAGAAGGACCTCTCCCTGCCCCTGTCGACGCCCAAGCCCTAGTGGCCTACTGGCGGCGCGCCGCCGCCCCGACCTCCCGCATCTTCTGGGTCTGCTTGGCGAGCACCGGCACCATCCGCCGTGTCCTGGCGACCATGGTCGCGGCGCGCACCAGCTGGCGCGAGACCATCCGCGGCCCCGGCCCGCCGGGCACCTCGCGCCGGCGCAGGCTGCGCTCGGTGTCGAAGAGCTCGGTCACCTCGGGGGCGATGCGCGGGTCGACCGCCGCCCAGTCGGCGGCGCTCAGCTCGGCCAGGGTGCGCCCGGCGCGCTGGGCCACCCGCACGGCACGACCGACGATCCTGTGCGCCTCGCGGAAGGGCACGCCGTGGACCACCAGCCACTCGGCGACGTCGGTGGCCATGAGCAGCGGGTCGGCGGCCGCCTCGGCCATCGCCTCGACGTCGAAGATGACAACTCTGACCACATCGGTGAGCATCACCACCGCCGCCTGGGCGGTGTCGACGGCGTCGAACAGCGCCTCCTTGTCCTCCTGGAGGTCGCGGTTGTACGCGAGCGGCAGCCCCTTGAGGGTGGTGAGCAGGGAGACCAGGGCGCCGGTGACCCGCCCGGTTCGCCCGCGGATCAGCTCGAGCACGTCGGGGTTCTTCTTCTGCGGCATCAGGCTCGAGCCGGTCGCGTAGGCGTCGGGCAGCTCGGCGAAGCCGAACTCGGTCGAGGTCCAGAGCACCAGCTCCTCGGCGAAGCGCGACAGGTGGACCATGAGCAGGGCGCAGGCGCCGACGATCTCCACGGCGAAGTCGCGGTCGCTGACCGCGTCGAGGCTGTTGGCGCTGACGTGGTCGAAGCCCAGCTCCTCGGCGACCACACGCCGGTTGATGGGCAGGGTGGTTGCGGCGAGCGCGCCGCTGCCCAGGGGGAGGACGTCGCAGCGGTCGTGGCAGTCCTGCAGCCGCTCGATGTCGCGCTGCAGCATCTCGACGTAGGCGAGCAGGTGATGGGCGAGCGAGACCACCTGCGCGCGCTGCATGTGGGTGTAGCCGGGCAGGGCGGTGAGGCGATGCTCCTGGGCGCGGCGCGCCAGCTCCTCCTGCAGCGAGGCGATGGCGAGCATCAGCTCCCGCGACGTCCGCTTGCCGTAGAGGCGCAGGTCGGTGGCCACCTGGTCGTTGCGGCTGCGCGCGGTGTGCAGCTTCCCGGCGACGTCGCCCACCTTCTCGAAGAGGCGGCGCTCGATCGCCATGTGGATGTCCTCGTCGCCCTCGTCGAAGACGAACTCGCCCCGGTCGAGCTCGCGGCGGATGTCGCGCAGCCCGGCGTCGATCGCCTTCTGCTCGTCGCGGGTGAGCAGCTCGATGGAGCGGAGCATGCGCGCGTGCGCCTGCGAGCCCTGGATGTCCTCCGGGTAGAGGCGGCGGTCGACGGGCAGTGAGGTGGTGAACTCCTCGACGCGGCGCGCGGTGCGGGTGGCGAAGCGTCCCGACCAGGCCTTCTCGGCGACCCGCGCGGGCGGCGGCGGCGCCGGCTCAGCCTCGGCGGGAGGCGCCGGGGCCGGAGGCGGTGCCGGG
>JAQBPH010000276.1:0-2822 GCA_028287625.1 Chloroflexota bacterium
GACGGCCCCGTCGCCGTGGTCACCATGAACCGTCCCGAGCGGCGCAACGCGCTCTCGCTGGAGCACATGGAGGAGCTCATCGACGCCCTGCGCGGCATCGGGGCGCGCTCCGAGGTCGGCGCCGTGACCCTGCGCGGGGCGGGGCCAGCGTTCTGCGCCGGGCACGACCTCGGCGAGATGGTCGACCGCGAGCTCGACGAGTTCCGGCACCTCTTCGGGGTCTGCACCACCCTGATGGAGACCATCCAGGGCATTCCCCAACCGGTGATCGCCGAGGTGCACGGCATCGCCACCGCGGCCGGCTGCCAGCTGGTGGCCACCTGCGACCTGGCGGTGGCCGCCGACACCGCCCGCTTCGCCACCCCGGGGGTGCGCCTCGGCCTCTTCTGCTCGACCCCGATGGTGGCGCTGAGCCGCGCGGTGGGCCGCAAGAGGGCGCTGGAGATGCTGCTCACCGGCGAGCCCATCGGTGCCGAGGAGGCGCTGCGCAGCGGCCTGGTCAACCGGGTGGTGCCCGCCGAGCGGCTGCGGGACGAGACCCGGGCCCTGGCGATGCAGGTCGCCGCGGCCAGCCACCAGGTGGTCGGGCTGGGCAAGCGCGCCTTCTACGAGCAGATCGACATGACCCAGGAGGCCGCCTACGAGCACACCCGCGAGGTGATGTCGCGGAACGCCACCGACGCCGACGGGCAGGAGGGCATCTGCGCCTTCCTCCAGAAGCGTCCCCCGGTGTGGGGGGAGCGCTGACCGCCGACGGTCCGGTCGGGGCGGGGCGGCGGCAGCGCCGCCAGGACGGCTGATCGGGGGAGGCGGGTCGCGGCGAACGGCCGCGTATCATCTCGCGAATGCATCCGGCAGGCCTGCGTGCGCTGTGGCAACGCTTCGAGCCCGTCCACGCCGTCGTCTACTTCGCCCCCGAGGGGCGCGAGCGGTACGGCGCGGCGGGACTCCGCGGCGGCTGGATGGCCTACTTCGCCTCGCGCTCGGCGCCGATGGGGGCGGTGCCCGCCGAGGTGGTGACCGCGACCTTCTACGTGTTCCACCCCGCGATGGTGGCTCGGGCCATCCCCGACGCCTGGCGCCTCTCCTCCCCGGAGCGGGTGCTGGACGCCCGCCGCGCCGTCGCCGGCGCCGCCCTGCGCCGCCTTCTCGGCGATGCCGTGGACTCCGACGCGGTGGTCGAGGCGGCCACGCTGGCGCGGCAGGCGGTGGAGGGCTGCGCCCTCGCCGGCCGGCCGCTCCTCGCCGGCCATGCCGCGCTCCCCTGGCCGGACGAGCCCCATCTCGCCCTCTGGCACGCGTGCACGGTGCTCCGTGAGCACCGCTTCGACGGGCACGTCGCGGCCCTCCTCTCCGAGGAGATCGACGGCTGCGCCGCCAACCTCACCCTCGCCGCCACCGGGGTCGTCGACGCCGAGCAGCTGCGCGACTTCCGAGGCTGGTCCGAGGAGGAGTGGGCGGCGGCGGCGGAGCGGCTGCGGCAACGCGGCTGGCTGGACGCCGACGGTCGCCTCACCGCGGCGGGCGCGGCCGGCCGGCAGCGGCTGGAGGACGTGACCGACCGGCTCGCCGGCGGCCCCGCGGAGACGCTGGGCGTGGCGGGCTGCGAGCGCTTCGACAGGCTGATGGCGGAGCTCGGCGAGCGCATCGTCGGCGGCGGCGGGCTGCCCTTCCCCAACCCCATCGGGCTGACCCCGGCCACGGTGGCGGCGCGGTGAGGCGCTGGGCCCTCACCGCCCTGCTCGCCGCCCTCCTGGCCGGCTGCGGCGAGAGCCAGGGGAGCCTCCCCGGCACCTCGTCCGGCGACGGCCCGGTCAGCCTGGTCGTGCAGCCCACCATCACGGAGCTGCTCACCGGCACCGACCGCATCGGCCTCGCCCTGCTCGACAAGGCCGGCAAGCCGGTCACCGGCGCCCAGGTCTCGATGGTGGTCCAGGGGGTCGGGGGCGTCGACGAGCACCGCCCCCTGCGCGACATCGGCCCCGAGTACGGCGGCATCCCCGTCTACACCGGGACGGCGAGCTTCCCCCAGGTCGGCGTCTACCGGCTGCTGGTGTCCGCCATCCTGCCCGGAGGCCGCACCGGCGGCGGCACCATCTCGGTCCGGGTCAGCGACAAGGGCCCCGGCCTCACCATCGGCGCCCATGCGCCGGCGGTGCGCCAGCCCATCCTCGGCGATCCCGGGGTGACCATCGGCCAGATCGACAGCGGCAACCCGCCGGACGCCTGGCACAACGCCACCGTCGCCGACGGCCTCGCCACGCACCGGCCGATGGTGCTGTACTTCGGCGAGCCCGGCTTCTGCAAGTCGCGCACCTGCGGCCCCACCGTGCAGATCCTCCACCAGTTCGCCCAGCGCTACGGCGACCGCTTCCTGGTCGAGCACATCGAGGACCACTTCCCCGCCGGTCCCGACGAGGGCGCCAGGGACAACCCCGGGTTCACCGCGATCGGGCTGGCGACCGACCCCTGGATCTACTTCGTCAACGCCGACGGGGTGATCTCCGACCGCTTCGAGGGCCCGGTGACGGTGGCCGACCTCGCCTCGGCCGCCGACGGCACCCTGGCCGGGAAGGTGCCCGCGGTGGAGATCGCGCTCAACGGCTGACCGCCGGGTGTAACCCGGCGCGTATGGGTGGGCGTGACCCAGCCCCACGCACGACCGCTGCGCCTCGGTATCGTCGACGGCATGGCCCCGCCCGACTGGGAGGCGGTGTACCGCGACAACATCGTCAGCATCTACCGGCTCATGTACTCGAAGGTGGGCAACCAGCCCGACGCCGAGGACCTCACCTCGCAGGTGTTCCTCGGCGCCCTCCCCC
>JAQBPH010000315.1:0-15419 GCA_028287625.1 Chloroflexota bacterium
CCCATCACCCAGGCGGTCCCCAGGGTGGGATGGCCGGCGAAGGGCAGCTCGATCCCGGGCGTGAAGATCCGCATCGAGTAGGTGCCCTCGCCCCGGTCGGTGACGAAGGTGGTCTCGCTGAGGTTCATCTCCCGGGCGATCGCCTGCATGCGCTCCTCCGGGCAGGGGTCGAGCACGACGCAGAGCGCGTTGCCCGCCAGGGGCCGGTCGGTGAAGACGTCGACGACGCGGTAGCGCACCCGCCCATTCTGGCGGAGCAGGGTCAGTCGGGGATCTGGAACTCCAGGTGCCCGGCGCCGCGCAGGTCGAGCCAGAGGCGCCGCGGGCCCCGGACCAGGCGGAGGACCACGCGCTCGCACGCGGGGCAGCGGAGCACGGCCCCGGGCCCGTCGGTGTAGGCGGCGAGCGCGGCGATAGGCGCGGTGGCTCCGCATCCGGCGCAGCGGCTGGTCGCCGCAGTGACGTCCAGGGCGAACAGCTCGCCGAGCTGCCCGGCCACCGCGTTGCCGTCGAGCGTGCGTGGCATCGTGGTCATCCTCCTGTGGCGCCGAAGCGTTCGGTCCGGACCCGGCCGGCGGTGTGGCCGAGCCCGGTGAGCAGGCCGGCCATGGACTCGACGAAGGCGGTCGGGCCGCACACGTAGGTGAGCGGCCGGGCCGAGGGGGGCAGCGCGAGCTCGGCGAGGGCGGCGGCGTCGAACCGCCCGCGCCGCCCCTCCCACGCGGCAGGCGCCGTCCGGGTGAGGGTGTGAACCACCCGCGGCCCCGCCTCCCGCTGCGCGAGGGCGGCCAGCTCGTCCCGGTAGATGATGTCGTCCGCGGTCCGCGAGGAGGAGAGGAGGATCGCCGGCGGCGGCGACGGGACGCCGGCGCGGGCGCGGAGCATCGCCATCAGCGGGACCACCCCGGAGCCGCCGGCGAGCAGCTGCAGCGGCGCGGCGTCGCCGGGGCACCAGACGAAGTGCCCGCCGATCGGACCGCGCAGCTCGAACCGGTCGCCGGGCTGCACCTCGTCGACGAGATAGGGCGACACCTCGCCGTCGTCGAGGCGCTCGACGGTGAGGGTCACCGTGGGCTCGCCCGGCGGGGAGGCGATGGAGTAGCTGCGCTGGGCGGCGTAGCCGTCCTCGGCGGTGAGGCGGACGTCGACGTGCTGCCCGGCGCGATGCCCGGGCCAGCCGCCGGTGTCGAGCACCAGCGAGCGCACCCGTGCGGTCTCCCACCGGGTGTCGACCACGGTGGCCGTCCGCCAGGTCAGTCGCCCCAATACCGCTCCTCCTTCCAGGGGTCGCCGTGGTTGTGGTAGCCGAGCGACTCCCAGAAGCCGGGCTGGTCGGCGGTGACGACACGGAGGCGGCGCACCCACTTGGCGCTCTTCCAGAGGTAGAGGTGCGGCACCAGCAGCCGCGCCGGGCCCCCGTGCTCGGCCGCCAGCGGAGCGCCGTCGTAGGTGTCGACCACCCAGGCGCGCCCGCCGGTCACCTCGGCGATCGGCAGGTTGGTGGTGTAGTCGCCGTGGCACTCGGCGACGAGGTGGGTGCCGGCCGGCTCCAGCTCGCCGAGGAGGAGGTCCAGGGAGACGCCCTCCCACGTGGTGTCGAGCTTCGACCAGGTGGTGACGCAGTGGATGTCGGCGGTCACCGGCTCGCGCTCGAGGGCGCGGAACTCCGGCCACGTCCAGCGCCGGGGACGGGCCACGGCTCCGTCGACGGCGAGCTCCCAGCGGTCGAGCCCGACCGCGGGGGTCGGTCCGGCGCTGAGGACCGGGAAGTCGCCGACGAGGTGCTGGCCGGGAGGGATCCGTCCGGCGACCTCCGGGCTCTGGCGGCGCCCCCTGAAACCACGGCTGATGATCGGCATGCGCAGGCCTCCTGGTCGGTGCCCCCGTAGTCTGCGCGGAACCGGCCTCGGCGGAGCGGCGGGGTAGGCTTCGGGCATGCGGCGCCCGCGGCACCTCCTCCTCGTCGCCTGCCTGTGCGCGGGCGGGTACGCCGGCCTCCTCGCTCCGCGCACGGCGTGGGCCGACACCTCCCCCCGCCCCGCGGCGGTGCGCGAGATGGTCCAGGGCCTGCGCCTGCTGAACTCGTTTCCCGTCCAGGGTCCGCACGACCGGATGTGGACGGCCTTCGACCCCGATGCCATCGACCGCGACCTCGGCGCCATCGCCGCTCTCCACGGCAACGCGGTGCGCGTCATCCCCGAGGTGACGGTCTTCACCATGCCGTCACCGCCACCGGTGTACCTGGACGAGCTCTCCCGCACCGTCGGCCTCGCCGCCGCCCACGGCCTGCGCGTGCAGCTCACCCTCTTCGACCAGCTCGGCGACTACGCGCGGCTCGCCGACAGCGAGCGCTGGGCCGACGCCGTGCTCGGACGCTTCCGCGGCGACCCGCGCATCGCCTTCATCGAGCTGCAGAACCAGATCGACCCCCGAAACGACGGCGCGATGCGCTGGGCCCGTCAGCTCCTGCCCTACCTGCGCGAGGTGTCGGGCGGCATCCCGGTGACGGTGTCCGTCGACGCCCCGGCGAGCAACCTCGTCGACCTGCAGCTCGCCCTCGGCTCGGCGGCACCCGACTTCTGGGACTTCCACTACTACTACCTCCCCGGCTCGGCGCAGGCCACCTTCCGAGAGGTGGCGGCCATCGCCGCACCGCGGCCGCTGCTGATCGGCGAGGCCGGCTACTCGACGTTCCCGGGCAACGCCGCCGTCCCCGGCGTGCCCCACACCGCGCCCGCCCAGGAGGCCTACCAGGACCACGTGCTCCGGACCGTGGAGCTGGCCGCGATCGAGGCCGGGCTCCCGCCCGCCGCTCCCTGGCTGTTGAACGACCTGCGGTGCGACGACTGCAAGCCGGTGGACGACTTCTACGGCCTCCTCCGCGCCGACGGCAGCGCCAAGCCGGCGGCGGCGAGCATCTCCCGCATCTTCGCCGGGGCGCCCGTGGACCGCGACATCGACCTCGGGTTCGAGCGTGCGGCCGGCGACGACCCGGCCTACTGGCGCGTCCTCGGCGCCGCCGGGGCGACATTCCGGCGCGACCCCGGCGTCGCCCACGGGGGGATGGCGTCGGCGCTCGTCGAGGGCGGCGGGGACGGTGCAACCGGTGATCACTGCTGGGCGGTCGAGCCCCTCGACCCTCCGCGGGCGGGCGGCCGGTACTCGCTGAGCGCCTGGGCGCGGGGCCGGTCGGCGACCGGCCGGACCACCGTCGAGGTCGCGTGGCTCGACTACGCGGGCGGTGCGATCGACACGGCCGCCTCGTCGCCGCTCCCCGAGGGCGACACCGGGTGGACGCGACTGTCGGTGTCGAGCCCGGTGCCCCCGGGCACGGTCGCCGCCGAGCTGCGTCTCTGCACCGCCGAGAACAGCGGCAGCGCGTGGTTCGACGACGTGCGCTTCGAGCCCACCGGAACCTGAGGCCGGCGCGTGCGAGGCCGCCGCGGAGGCGGGAGGCGGATCGGCGCTGTACGATGCCGTGGCCTCATGCCTCCCACGCTGGCCAACGGCAAGATCTGCTACGTCGAGATTCCCGCGGTCGACGTCCCGCGGTCGGTCGCGTTCTACGAGGCGGTCTTCGGCTGGAGGACGAGGCGGCGTGGCGACGGGCGGATCGCCTTCGACGATGCCGCCGGCGAGGTCAGCGGAGCCTGGGTGACCGGCCGGCCCCCGTCCGAGCAGCCCGGTCTGCTGCTCCACGTCTACCAGGAGCCCGGCGCCCCGGCAGCCCCCTGATGGCCGGCGAGGTCACGATGGTCGAGGCCGCCGGACGGGAGGTCCCGATCACGAGCCCGGGCAAGGTGCTCTTCTCGGAGCGCGGGGAGACCAAGCTGGACCTGGCGCGGTACTACCAGGCCGTCGAGGAGCCGCTGATGCGCGCCATGGGCGACCGCCCGGTGCTGCTCCAGCGTTTCCCGAACGGCGCCGAGGGGCCCTCCTTCTTTCAGAAGCGGGTCCCCGACACCGCCCCCGACTGGCTGCAGACCACCATCGTCAGCACGCCCAACGGCACCACCTCGCGGGCGCTCGTGGCGGCGGACCTGGCGCACGTGCTGTGGGCGGTGAACCTCGCCTGCCTCGGCTTCCACGTGTGGCCGGCGAGGGCGTCCGATCCCGAGCACGCCGACGAGCTGCGCATCGACCTCGACCCCACACCCGGCGTCACCTTCCCGATGGTCCGCGAGGCGGCGCACCGGGTGCGCGCCCTGCTGGACGAGATGGGGGTCGCCGCCATGCCGAAGACGACGGGCAATCGCGGCATCCACGTCTACGTGCGCCTGCAGCCGCTCTGGACCTCCTACGAGGTGCGGTCGGCCGCGGTCGCCGTCGCCCGCGAGCTGGAGCGACGACATCCCGAGCTCCTGACCGCGGCGTGGTGGAAGGAGGAGCGCGGACGCCGCGTCTTCATCGACTTCAACCAGAACGCGCCACACAAGACCATCTTCGGCGCCTGGTCGGTGCGCGCCCGGCGGGGCGCCCAGGTGTCGACACCGTTCACCTGGGACGAGCTCGACACCGTCGACCCCGACGAGCTGACGATCGCGACGGTGCCGGCGCGGGTCGCCCGTGACGGTGACCCGTGGGCGGCCATGGCCGGCGCGCCGCAGTCGCTCGAGCCCCTGCTCGCCCTGCACACGCGCGACATGGCCGCGGGCCTGGTCGACGCGCCCTGGCCGCCGGTCTATCCCAAGATGCCGGGCGAGCCCCCCCGGGTGGCGCCGAGCCGTGCCCGCAAGGTCGCCGACCCGGGCCCGGGCCCGGCGTAGCCCTACGCCGCCGCCCCGTCCGGGGTGGCGTGGGGCACGGGGTCGGGGATCACCCCAGCCTCCTCGATGCCGCCGATTTCCTCGCCCAGGCGCGGCAGGCTGTCGATGGTGACAGCGCCGTCGCGCTGGGTGCTCAGCGCCTCGTCTCCCCGCCGGGAGCGGTAGAGGGCCCCGAGGAAGATGTTCGCGATCGCCGCCACCGGCACGGCGAAGAGGGCGCCGAGGATGCCGCCGAGCTCGGCGCCCACGAGGAGGGCCGCCATCGCCACCAGCGGGTGGAGCTTGGTGACCCGGCCGTTCACCCGAGGACCGATGACGTAGGCGTCGAGGGCGTGCCCGAGGAGGCCCGCGATCGCCGCCAGGAGAGCGAGCACCGGGGTCTGGAGGAGGGCGATCACCACGGCGAGGGCCATCGCGACCACCGCCCCGATGACGGGGACGAACTCGAGGAAGAAGGCGGCCACTCCGATCAGAACGCCGTAGTGGACACCGAGGAGGCTCATCGTCGCGCCGGTGTACACACCCATCAGCAGGGACATCAGCAGCTGGCCCCGGACGTAGGCGCCGATGGTCGCGCCCACCGCGAGGACGGTGAAGTCGAACGCGCGGGCCCGCTGCGGGAAGAGGTTGCGCAGCGTCGCGATCAGCACCCGCCCCTCGATGAGCAGGTAGACGGAGATGACCACCACCAGCACGACGCCGGTCAGCGTCGAGATCACCCCGCTGACCACGCTGACCGCCGCACCGATGTCGAGGGCACCTCCGCCGGGCTTCAGCGCAGCGAGGTTCACGTGCACTCCACGACGGCCCATCTCGGTCTGAAGCCGGGCGGCGAGGGCGGGCAGCTGATGCGCCTGACGCACGATCGAGGGCACGACCAGCGTCACCGAGGCGGCGACGGCGCCCACGACGCCGAGATACAGCGCCAGAACGGTCGCCGGGCGGTGCCATCGGAAGGGCGGCACCCGCTGCATGCGATCGACCACCGGGGTGAGGACCAGGGCGACGACGGTGGCGAAGACGAACAGGAGGAGCACGCTGAAGACGTGCACCACCAGGAACTCCGCGCCGTGGTACAGGCTGACCACGCTGAGGGCGATCAGAAGCCAGACCAGCACCCGGGTGGGACCGAAGAGGTGGTGCCACCGGGACGCCATCACACCCTGTGAGCGCTCCTGCGGAGCCATGTGCAGCCTCCAGTTGCTGTGCAGTGTCGCGAGTGGGGTTATACCACAACGACGCTGTCATACTCTGTGACTGCTGGAGTGCTGCTGGCGGTCGGGGTCCGTCCGGGGTGTGCGAGTACGTATCCTCGGGCCATGGACGATCACGAGCCGCGTCCCGGCGGGGAGGGGGTTCCGAGCGGGCGCACCGACGACCTGGTGGCATGGGCGGCGGCGGAGTCGGCGGCCCTGCTCAGCGGGCTCGGGGATCGCTGGCTGCAGGTGCAGGGCGTGGTGGCAAAGGCGAGGTGGGTGGGGGAGACGTTCGAGAGGGACGACGGCGAGCACCTTGTCGCCGCGGCCCACCTCCACGCCGTGGGGTATGCCCCGGAGCTGCATGTGACCGGCCTCCATCAGCTGGACGGGGCCCGTCACATCCGCGCCCACGGCCACGAGCGCCTCGCCTGCCTGGTCGCCCATCACACCGAGTCCCGGTTCGAGCTGGGCATGAGGGGCTACGCGGGCCACCTCGATGCGTACCCGTCCGAGCGCTCGGAGGTCTCCGCCGCGCTCATCTACTGCGTGATGACGACCGGGCCCACCGGTGCACCGATGGCGTTCGCCGACCGCGTCGCCGACGTGTACCGGCGGCACGGGCCCGAGACGCTGATCGCCGAGGCGCTGCGGCGGGCGATGCCCGACCTCGCCCTGGCGATGGCGGGGATCACGATGCGGCTTCGCCGCTTCGGACGGGTGGCGTAGCCTCCGCCAGCGCGCGCTCTCGCGCGACCTGGAGGTCGCGCCTGGCCCGCAGTCGCACCGCGCCCCGAGTGGCGTGGCGAACCACGGAGTCCATCGGTGGCGGTGGCACCATCCCGTACTCCGCCAGGGCGGCGAGGTCGAGGCCCCAGTCCTCGACCTCCTCACGCCGCCGCCAGACCTCCGCGGCGGTGCGGAGATGCTCCTCCACCTCGTCCCCGCTCCAGCCGTTGATGCGGGCCAGGTGTGCCCTCACCTGCTCACCGCGACCCAGCCGGACGGCCCGTTCGAAGTGCTTCACCTCGTGGCAGGCGGGGCAGAGCGCCATCACCCCGACCAGCCTCTGCATCCGTTGCGCCTCGTCGTACTCCCAGGCCTCGTGGGCCTCGACGGGATGGCCGGCTCCGACCTCCCCGCAGATCACGCACCGCGAGCCGGACCGCCGGTACACCCGCCTCCGCAGCGTGTCCCACCGTCCCTCGGACACCGACGACCGCACGTTGCTGCAGTGGCACGAGGTGGGGATGCGGTCGACGGTGAGCCGGGGCCGGGCGGCCATGGACGGCGTGAACGGCATCAGCGGAGTCTACGGCGGGCACGCGCGGCCCGCCGCCGTGGCCTCTCGGTCGACCAACACGAAGCGCCAGACGGCACCCGCGAGCAGCCCTCCGAGGAGCGGCCCGATCAGGGAGAGCCAGGTGTACTGAAGCCTTCATGGCTGCCCCCGGTTGGGGTCCTGATGACGTTGAGCGGCGAGGGCCCAGTCCCTCAGCGCCACCGCCAGCCGGGAGATCCCCGGGTCGGTCTCCGATGGCCACTGCTCGTGGTCCATGACCGCATAGGCGGCACGGCCCGGCACCGCCTCGTCGAGCAGCTCCTCCTGCCAGTCGAGAAGCGCGCTGTGGAGCCTGACAGGGGTGCGAGCCTCACTCACCTTCGCCGGGAGAGGCCGGCCGGCCTCCACCTCCAGCCGCAGCAGCATCCCCGGTGTCAGCGCCGCCTGCTGCCGTCCTCGTCCGGTGAGGTTGATGTCCTCCAGCGCGTCGATGAGCTCGTCGACCGCCTGCACGGCCTGGCGCCGCAGCCGTTCCGTCGCCCTGCGTCCGCGCGCCTCGCCGAGTGCAGAGGACACCTCGGCGCTGGCGCGTCGAATGCCGGCGCTCAGCGCGGAGCTGGGCGCCGGATGGTGCAGATGGATCAGATCACATGTCGCCGTCATGAGTGCTCGCCCAGTGCCACGGTTGCCGGCCCTCCCGGTGGGGTCTGTCGATCTGTCAGCAGGTGCGGGCGCGACGACCATTGGCGTGTCACCCGCAGAATCGATTGTTGGGTCGTCCTCTCGGCTGGTGCGCGATGTGCGCAGCCATCGTCACCGCGCTCACAGCGTCAGTGCGGCGTCCTCACCGGCACACCGTCACCGAGAGCCGCCTGCAGTTCAGGCGTAACCTGACGTAAACATGCTGAGGTGCGTTGGTCCGGAGGTCAGTAGCGTGTCGAGGCGGTCTCGCTGCTCCCACGCGTCGCGGAGCAACGTCCGGTCGATCCGAGCACGCCGCCAGAGGAGGTGGGCGTCCCAGGCCACGTCGATGCCGTCGTGAACCTGGATGAGCGTGCGCAGCCCGGAGTCGACGGCATCGGACGCGTAGGCGGCGACCGCGTCGGCGTACACAGGAAGGTCGGTGGGAGCTCGATCCGCGATGTGCGCCGTCAGCCAGAGCAGTGAGCGCAGCCGCTCCTGGAGGACGAGGGAGTCGGCGAGCGCCTCCTGGACGGCCTGGAGAGCGCCGATCGGACGGGCGGACCGGAGTCGTTCCCGAGCCTGCTCGACCGCACGTCGCAGCGCCTCGCTGATGGTCCCGAGCGCCTCGGCGGCGAGCACCACGCCGGCGACCTGCGCGGCCCGCTCCGAGGCCGCGTGCACGCGGACGCCACGGTGGAGCCGGTGCACGGGGGCACGGCGGAAGTGGAGGAGTGCCAGTCCCCGTGAGGGGTCGGTCGGAAGACGGCACTCCGGGGTGACCTCCGCGCCGACCTCGACGGCCAGGAGCGTGTCGCCGACGACGGTCAGCAGGGTCCGGGCGCCACCCGCATCGATGGCGGGTGCGGAGTGGCCGGTCAGGGACGTCCCGGACAGGTGCAGAAGGCCGGGGCTCACGACGGCGACCGGCAGGCGGCCGGTGACGACCTCGGCAAGCAGCCGCTCTGCCGCGGCGGAGCCATCGGTCGCGGCCTGCTGGAGCAGGGACACGGCGTGCGCCGCCGTCGCGACCAGCGGCGATGGGGCGAGCGCGCGTCCCGCCTCCTCGGCGACCACCACCAGGTCGAGGACGGTCCCCGCGGCCCATCCGTTGTTGTCGCCCGCGAGCATGCCGAGGAGGCCGAGGCCGCCCATCTCGGCACGCAGGTCGGGGACGCCGTCGAGGGCTGCACTGTCTGCCGGCAGACCCGATCGGGCGGCGAAGAACTCCCGGGCGGTCGCCCGGAGGAGGAGCTGCTCCGACGACAGTGCGAAGTCCACCGGCCAGCCGGCGTCCGGGACCTCGCGGAGGCGGGCGACGTCAGATGCCATCGCACCACGCCGAGGTGCGCCGATGGCAGGTGTCGCACGAGAACGCGACCATGCGCATGCCCGTCTGCGCCAGGACCGTCTGAACCGCACCGCAGGCGCCGCAGTGCAGTGCCTTGAGCCGGACCACGGGCGTCCCCGCAACTCGGTATCGGTACCGCCAGATGGACCTGTCCTCTGCCGCGTCAGCGATGCTCTGCGGTGTCTCCATGTCACGGCTCCGTGCGAGAGAGGACTGCGGCTGTCCGGCCCGTGTGGGCTGCGGCCCATCCTCGTGGTGAGCTCAATGATGGAGTCCGCCGTGCGGCTCGTCATCGGAGCCAACCGCCATTTCGAGGCCACGCCAACCCCACTCTCGACACACCTGCTAGCTGCAAGTGTGCCGGTCGCCGGCGCTCCGGGCTACCGGGCCTCGAGGTAGGCGATCACCGCCAGGACCCGACGGTGGTCGCTCGCCGTCCCGGGGAGCTCCAGCTTGGAGATGATGTTGCCGACATGCTTCTCGACCGTCCCCTCGGTGACCGAGAGGCGGCGTGCGATCCCTGCGTTCGAGGAGCCCTCGGCCATCAGGGCGAGAACCTCGCGCTCACGCTGGCTGAGAGCCTCCAGCGGATCGTTCCTGCGGCGTGCTGCGACCAGCTCCCGCACCAGGCTGGGATCGACCACCGAGCCGCCCTGGGCGACGCGTTCGACGGTGTCGACGAAGGTGGCAACGTCGGTGACCCGGCTCTTGAGCAGGTAGCCGATGCGCCGCCCGCTGGCGAGCAGCTCCATCGCCTCCGTGACCTCGACGTACGCCGAGAGCACGAGGATTCCCACGTCGGGGAACTCCTCCCGGATCAGCCGCGCCGCCCCGAGACCCTCCGTGGTGTGGGTCGGTGGCATCCGGATGTCGACGATGACGAGCTCGGGCTGGAGCTCGCGGACCAGGGCGACGAGCCCAGGTGCGTCGCCGGCCTGGCCCACCACCTCGAACCCCGACCGCTCCAGCAGGCTCGCGACACCCTCACGGAGCAGCACGTCGTCGTCCGCGAGGGCGATGCGTGGCGCCTTCGCGCTCGGCGACATCGCAGGCACCTCTGCCCGGTGGGAGAACCCTGCTGGAGTCGAGCGGGCCACGTCCGCATCCTATCGTCGTCACCACGGTTCGACAAGCTGTGACGAGCGTCGGGCAACCGGGGTTCACCGCGATGTCCGGTCGTGAGGATGAGCTGATATTCGCCACGGTGATCCACCCCGTCGACAATCCCCATGCGTGGTGGGCCGGGAGCGACTGTCAACCCGGATGACCGTCGCCCGCCGCCGGGCTGCGGGATCTCAGTGGGGGATGTTGCTCCTCTGGTTGCTCCAGTTCGTGGTCTCTTCGAAGATCTCGCCGGTTCCGTTCACGAAGGCCCTGTGCGCGAGCGTGTCGCCCTGAAGCTGGTCCATCAGCCAGGCGGTGGGATACCCGAGATACCCGTACACGCCGTCGACGCACGGCTTGGCGGCGGCGACGCAGTCGGGTTGCCCCTGCACGTCATTGTGATCCGGACCCCTCAACGTTCCCCACACCTTGGTGATCGATGGAGGCGTGGCCTCGTAGTACGCGGAATTGGACTCCAGGCCCACCAGCCACCAGGGGAGCGGTTGGGTCGACGGCGAGATCCAGGTGTCCGCGGAACCGTTCACGAAGAAGACGGCGCCGGAGGTCAGGTTCCGGGTGTCCATGCACCTCACGCCGAGGCTGAGCAGGCACCACACCTGCCCCGGCAGCTCGATGGGAACCGCGGTCCTGATGCTTCCGCCGGACTTGAGCATGGCGTTCAGGGCGCCGGCGGCGCCCTGCGAGTGTCCGATGGAGCCAACCCGGTTCACGTCGAGGGTGTGATAGAAGATGCTCGAGGAGACGGTGTCCAGGGTCGCCATGTAGTGGGCTGCCTCGAGAATCTGCTCGCCGGTCCCCGTGTTGGTGTCCTCGGACGCGATCACGACGAAGCCCCACGACGCCAGGTGGGCCAGCAGGTAGGCGTAGTCGCTCGGCCGTGCGTTGGTTCCATTGCCCCAGGTGATGATGGGATGCCGCACTCCGTTCTGCCCGAGCTTCGTCGGATACCAGACGTCGAATGCCGCCCCCGACGAGTCGCAGCAGTGGAACCCGGGGAACGCGCTCACCGCCCACCTGCCCTGGGTGTAGAACGCCTGCTCGATCGCGCCGGTCGGCGCGTTGGGCGGGCTCGCGGCCCCTGCGGTCCCACCGGTCAGGGCGAGCCCCGCGACCAGGAGCGCCACCGCGGTCCCCAGTGCGGTCCTCCGTCCGGTGCGGTGCTCGCGGCCGGCGGGGCGGGCCGAGTGGTCCATGCGCGGCTTCCTCACACGCGTTCCTCAGAGATCGAGGCGAGGAGGATCCAGACCCATCGCCAGGCTGGAGTCTGTCGCCCCGCGCCCTCCCTGTCTGCGCACGGGTACGCGGCCCCCCGGTGTCGACCGACGCAGACGTCGCACGACAGGCGGCCCACGCGACACCGGCGGCACCGACGACGCGGGCCCCGACGGCCCCGCCTGCGTGACCGTCCACCGCTGAGCCAGAGGCGCGGTTGATGACGTGTAGCGTGTGTCGGGTATCGACGGGCTGGGCGCCGTGGGATGGCGAAGTCCGCCCCCGCCCGGTATGCTCCCCATCGAGGTAGGCCGCGTGCTGCAGACACACGTCATCCGAGCGGCCCATGGGAAGGAGTCGACGCATGAACAGGTCTGGAGTGGCCGCGGCCGTTCTGACGGTGGTCACGGCGCTCGCCCTCGGATCGCCCCTGGCCGTCGAGGCGGCCACCGGCGTCAGCGGCAATCCGGCGAAGGGCTGGTGCAAGGGCGTGGTGGATCCGGGGCCTGGCAATGGCGTCCTCAAGGAGCTGGTCGGCACTCCGACACCCGGCACGGCTCCCGACGGCACCGCCCTCGTCACCTACAGCTTCCGTCTGACCCTCATCGGCCCCGGCTTCGAGCCGGGCAGGAAGGTCCACGTCGCCGACTGCGCGGTGGTGAGCGAGCCGAACAGCACTCCCACCACGCTCACCGGCCACAAGTCCACCTTCTCGACCGAGGCCGACCTCGTCGCGCCGTTCTCGTCGACCGTGGTGTCGCTCACGGTGCCCGCCGGCGTGCGGATCTGCGACGAGGCGAAGATCAACGGCAGCGGCCACGACAACCGCAGCAAGGTCATCTGCACCGGCCCGGTGGTGCCGACCTCGTCCACCGGTGGCGTGACCTCGGCACCACCGCCGCCTCCGGCCCCGGCCCCGGCCCCCAGGACCGGTGTCGGCGCGGCCCACGCGCTCAAGCCGGTGGCCGTCCCCAAGTCCGGTGGCGACGTGCCCTTCGGGCTCGGCCTGGTGCTCACCGCCTCCGGGCTCGGCGCGCTCGCCGGCAGCCGGAGGCTCCGCCGCCGCGCCCGGCGGTGATGGGCACTCTCGGCTGGCAGAGGACTACGTCCGCCTCTCCGTGCCACGAGCCGACCGTCGAAGTTCGGTAAGGTCGCGGACAGCTTTCGTCGGGCCGCCGTCCAGGGAGGGTGAGAGAGGCCCAGCCCGGGCGGCGGCCCTCCCTCTCCGTCCCGCTACTCACACGCAGCCGCCGCCGCCGCCGGGATGAGCAGCGGAAGCGACGCCGCATGTGCCGGTGCCGTGGTGAGGGCGATGATCGCCGAGGAGGACGAGGCCGGTACCCGCACCGTGGTCGGCGAGTACACGTAGACGAAGGATGCCGGCGCCGCCATCGGATGAACCACGATCTCCGTCCGGCTGCCGGTGCACCGGTCGATGATCTCCAGCGCCCAGCTCACCTGCTCCTGGGGATGGGCTGCCAGGTCGACGCGCACGGTGACCGTGCAGCTGGCGCCCGGGGTGCAGCTGTCGGGGAGCGGAAGGATGCTCACCGCGGTCACGCTTCCGGCCGACGGCGGCCCCAGGAGCGGCAGCGCGGGGAGGGTCGCGGGCGAGGGGGACGCCGCCGCGGTCGTGGCCGGCCCGGGGGCATGGTGGGCCGACCTGCCCCCGTCCGCGGGCGGCTCACGATGGGCGAGGTGGTCAGCGCCGAGGATGGTGGCCGCGACGGCGACAGCGCCTCCCGCTCCGGCGACGGCGACTCGCCGGATGGTCAGGGCACGGTGCCTCGAGCCGGTGGGGGCGGTGGGCGTCGCGGGCCGTGGCCGGGGTGCCGGCGCCTCCCACCGAGCGCGGGGGGGGCCGACCGTCGTCGCCGAGCCGGCACCGCCGCCACGGTGGAGGCGTTCGACGAGCGCGGCGAGCTGCGCGCGGGCTCGGGTCGCCGCCTCGGCGCCACCCGGCCCGTCCTCGGCCTCCAGGAACGTGTGCACCGCCTCTCGCGCCCGCATGTCCTGCGGAGTCGCGGCGAGCACCCCGGCCAGCGCGGCCGGCCACCCCGAACGCCGGCCGGCGGCGGCCGCGGCGGTGCAGAGCAGGGTCCAGGCAGCCGACAGGTCGCGGTGCCGCAACTCGTCCAGCTCGGCGGGTGACGTCGCCGGCGCGTCGAGGCCACCGTCGGCGAGCCGCACCCCACCGTCCAGCGCCACGAGCACGTTCCCCGGGTGCAGGGCGCCGTGCACCAGTCCGCGGCGGTGGAGGGCGCCGAGGCCGGCCAGGATCGATCGGGCGATCACCGCCCACTGACCGGTGGTCAGGTTCGCCACCGCGAGAAGTCGCCGCAGCGTCACACCCTCACAGAGCTCGCTGAACACCCACACCCTGTCCCCCCGGTGCTCGGCCCCGAGCACGGCGATCAACTCCGGCTCCCGGATGGCGCTCAGCCGCCCGAGGGCCTCGCACTCCCTCGCCCCCGCGCCCGCCCGCAACCGCTTCGCCGTCGCGACTGCGCCGGACGGGGTTCGCACCAGCCACGTCTCCCCCAACCGTCCGCGGCCCAGGAAGGCGAGCACCTCCACTCCCGTCGGTGGGGGGCCGTCGCCGACGACGCGGACGCCGTGCTCGTTGATGTCGTCGGGACGCCCGGTCATAGTCGACGGGGCACCCACGGCCGGGATGGTGCCGGCGGTGCCGGCGCCGGGAGAGAGCGCATGGACTGGCACAGCGGTGGATACGGGATCGACCTCGGCACCGCCAACACCGTTGTCTGCAGGCCGCCGGGAACCGTCGTGCTCGACGAGCCCTCGGTGATGGTGATGAGCGCCACCGGGGCGCGCCGAGACCCCATCCTCGTGGGCACGCCGGCGCGGGAGATGGTGGGCCGCACCCCCGTGGGGATGATGACCGTCCGCCCCATCCGCGACGGCGTGATCACCGACCTGCAGACGGCACGGATCTTCATCGTCGCCATCCTCCGGCGGGTGGCGGCCAGCCGGTGGGAGCGACTGCGTCCCTGCGCCGTCGTCGGGGTTCCCTCGGGGGCGACGTCGCTGGAGCGACGTGCCCTCGTCGAGGCGGTCGAGGAGGCGGGTGTGGACCGCGTCGACCTCATCGCCGAGCCCATCGCCGGGGCGGTCGGCTGCGGCATCGATCCGCTGACGCCGCGGGCCCACATGGTCGTCGACGTCGGCGGCGGAACCGCCGAGGTCACCGCCTTCTGCTTCGGCGGCATCCTGACGTCACGCTCCTGCCGCATCGCCGGCGACGAGATGACGGTGGCCCTCCACCAGTATCTCCGGCAGGAGCACGGCATCCTCGTCGGTGAGCTGACCGCGGAGGACATCAAGGTCCGGCTGCGGAGCATCGACGGAGCCGTCGGCTCCCTGGTCGTCGAGGGGCGTGACCTCGTGACCAACCGTCCGAAGCTCGTCAGCCTCGACGCCGCCGAGGTCGCCGAGGCGCTCCGGCCCACCGTCGACGGGATCCTGGAGGCGCTGGGCGCCTGCCTCGAGGATCTGCCGCCACAGGCGGTCGGCGACATCATGCAGGACGGGGTGCTCGCCTTCGGCGGCGGGTCGCTCCTCCAGGGCTTCGAGGGGCGACTCGAGCAGGCCTTCGGGTTCAGCGTGCACCACGCGGCCCGACCGCTCACCTGTGTCGCGGAGGGTGCCGCGGCCCTCCTCGGCCAGCGCCGGGTCATCAGCGCCTTCGGCGGGTAGCGCGCCGCCGCGGCGGCCGGCCGGCCGGAGTCGACCGCCGCGTCACCGGCGCCCCCGGCGGCGGCGCGGTGACAGGCGCCCGCGGCGTC
>JAQBPH010000331.1:0-7872 GCA_028287625.1 Chloroflexota bacterium
TCCGGGAGGCTGTCGGTGGACGGCGAGCTGGTCGGCTATCGCCAGCGCGGCGACCGCCTCCACGAGTTGAGGGACCGCGAGGTCTGCGCCAAGCGGGCGGAGATCGGGATGGTCTTCCAGCGTTTCAACCTCTTTCCGCACATGACCGCGCTCGGCAACGTGATCGAGGCGCCGATGCGGGTGAGGGGGGAGGGCCGGAGCGCTGCGGAGGAGCGGGGACGCCGGCTGCTCGAGCGGGTCGGCCTCGCCGACCGGGCCGGCAGCTTCCCCAACCAGCTCAGCGGGGGGCAGCAGCAGCGCGTCGCCATCGCCCGGGCGCTGGCCATGCAGCCCAAGCTGATGCTCTTCGACGAGCCCACCTCGGCGCTCGACCCGGAGCTGGTGGGCGATGTCCTCGATGTGATGCGCGGCCTCGCCGCCGACGGGATGACCATGGTCGTCGTCACCCATGAGATGGCATTCGCCCGGGAGGTCGGGGACAGTCTGGTGTTCATCGACGACGGCGTCGTCGTCGAGTCCGGCACGCCCCGCGAGGTGCTCGCCCGTCCGCGGCACGAGCGAACCCGGGAGTTTCTCGCCAAGGTCCTCTGAGAGCGTCAGGGTCGCCTCCGAAAGGTCAGGGGCTCTCCCCAGGGGGGACCCCGGTGCGGACGCCGGGGAGCGGGCCCCAGCATGACATCACCATCCGCTCCGCCCATGCTGGCGCCCTGGTCGGGAGCCATGTGGGAAGATCGACAGCTGTTCGAAACGCCACAGGAGTCCTCCATGCCGCGTATCGCCGTAGGAACCGAGAACACCGCCGCGATCGAGATCCACTACGAGGACCATGGCAGCGGCCCGCCGATTGTGCTGATCCATGGATACCCGCTGGACGGGAACTCGTGGGAGCGCCAGGAGCGGGTGCTCCTCGCCGCCGGTCACCGGGTGATCACCTACGATCGCCGCGGTTTCGGCCGCTCCAGCCAGCCGACCGTGGGATACGACTACGACACATTCGCCGCCGATCTCCACACCCTTCTCGAGCACCTGGCGCTCGACGGCGTGGTGCTCGTCGGATTCTCGATGGGCACCGGAGAGGTCACCCGGTACCTCGGCCGCTACGGGTCCGGGCGGGTCCGCAAGGCGGCCCTTCTCGGCGCGATCCCGCCATTCCTGCTGAAGACCGACGACAACCCCGAGGGTGTCGACGGCGCCGTGTTCGAGGGGATCAAGTCCGCGATCGTCAAGGATCGGTATGCGTACTTCAAGGACTTCTTCGACAACTTCTACAACGTCGACGAGCTCGCGCCCGACCGTATCGGCGACCGGGCCCTGCAGGCGAGCTTCAACGTCGCCGCCGGCGCCTCCCCGTACGCGACCCACGCCTGCGTCGACACGTGGCTGACCGACTTCCGCGGCGACCTTCCAAAGATCGACGTTCCGATACTGGTCGTGCACGGCACCCACGATCGGATCCTGCCGTACAGCGCCACCGCCGAACGGCTGCCACCGCTCATCGCGAACCTCCGGCTCGTCACCGTCGAGGGAGGCCCGCACAACATCGCCTGGACCCATCCAGACGAGGTGAACGACGCAATGCTCCAGTTCCTCGCTGAGTGATCGACTCGCGCTCACACCGGCAGCGGGGCAAACGCCGCTCAGCGCCCGGCGTCGGAAGCTATTCCCACGTGAGCAGTCCGTGGCGGTGGGCGTAGACCACGGCGTGGACGCGGTCCCGCAGGTCGAGTTTGGCCAGGATTCGCGAGACGTGGGTCTTGACGGTCTCATCTCCGACGTGGAGGCGGGCGCCGATCTCGGTGTTGCTGTGGCCGGCGGCGACGAGCAGGAGCACCTCGTTCTCCCTGGCGGTGAGACGATCGAGCGCCGGTGCCCGCGCGGCGGGCGTGTCGCTCGGTGCGATGCTGGCGGTGAACCGCGTGACCAGGCGGTGGGTCACCGAGGGGTCGATGAGCGCGTCGCCGCGCGCGGCGATCCGGATCGCGGCGACGAGCTCCTCCGGGGGCAGGCTCTTGAGGAGGAAGCCACTCGCCCCGGCGGCGAGGGCCCGGTACACGTACTCGTCGGTATCGAACGTGGTCAGCACCAGGACGCGAGTGTCGAGCCCGCTGTCGGCCAGGATCGTCTCGGCTGCCGCGAGCCCGTCAACCTTGGGCATGCGCACGTCGAGGATCGCCACGTCGGGTCGAAGCCGGGTCGTCTCGGACACCGCGGCGCGCCCGTCGGCGACCTCGGCGACGCATTCGAAGTCCGGTTGGGTGTCGAGCACCGCCCTCAGCCCGGAGCGGAACATGGCATGGTCGTCGGCGAGCAGGATCCGCAGGGTCATCGGTCGCCACCGAGGGGGAAGGCGGCCGTCGTCTCCCATCGGTTCCCTGTGGAGTCCGGGCCGTAGGCGATGGTTCCGTCGAACATGGCGGCACGCTTGCGGATCCCGGCCAGCCCGCGCGCGATCCCGCGGTGCTCGCCGTCGCTGGACCCGCCCGCCGGTGGATCCGGCGCCGCCGAGCGGATGCCGTTGCGTGCGGTCACCGACAGCGACGCGTCGCCGTAGCACAGCTCGATCTCCACGGCGGTGCCGTCGCCGTGGCGCAGAGCATTGGTGAGCATCTCCTGGATGATGCGGTACACGGCGATGTCGAGGGATCCCGGCACCGCACGGGCGATGCCGTGGGTGGCCAGCCGGACCGGCAGGCCCGCTCGGCGGACCCCGCCGAGGAGATCCTCGAGGTTGTCGAGCCCGGGTTGGCGGCTGGTCTCCGAGGCGTCGCCGTGGAGGAGGTCGAGGAGCCGCCGGAGATCGACCATGGCCGAGCGACTGGACGTCTCGACGGCGCTTAGAGAGTCGGCGATGCCGTCGGGGCGGCCTGCGCCGGCCAGCCCCAGGCGTGCGGCACCCGCGTGCACCCCGATGGCACTGACGTGGTGCGAGATGACGTCGTGCAGGTCGCGGGCGATGCTGCTGCGCTCCTCGGCGACGGCGTGCTCGACGGCGGCCCTGGCGTCGCGACGCTGGTTCTCGGCCTGCCGCTCCAGCTCAGCGATGTGGGCTCGACGGGCGGTGGTGTAGCGGCCGACCAGCCAGGGCAGGAGGGCGCTCCTGCCCACCTCGACGGCGAGGACCTCACCGTTGTGCCGGAGGGAGACCAGATTCGCCGCGCCGACGCCGATCACCAGGACGGCCAGCGCCAGGTAGGCGGCCGCACCACGAAGCCAGGCACCGGCGCGGTACCCCGCGATCAGCAGGCCGGCCTCGTTGAGCTGCCCGGCGATGATCGATCCGCCCCACAGCCCGCCGGCGACCCTCACGGCGGCGTGGGCCAGGGCCACCCACCCCGAGAGCCGGGCGGGCAGGGCGAGGGCGGCATCCGCGAGCGTGATGACCGCGAGCGCCCCCCAGTCCAATGGCCGGAAATGCGAGAGGGGCCCGGCGGTGAGGAACGCGGCGGCATCGGTCACCAGGCACACCGAGGCGACCAGCAGCGACTGACGCGCGAGCGTGCTGCTCAGATCACCCGCGTGGCTGATCACCAAGCGTGCCGACGTCGGGCCACCGGAAGCCTCCACGTCACGGATGATCGGGGCCCTGTGGCGGGTGCGAATCCCCCGTGGGAGGGACGCGGGTGGCTCGTGCGAGGGATGGGAAGTCCCCGAGGGGGGTGACGATCTCCGGCCCGGGGCCTCCTACCATCACCGGCATGGTCACCGCAGCGCGCACCACCACGAGAGTCTCGCAGAACACCGGGCGTACGGCGGCCCGCGCCGGAGCCTGGGCCGTGTTGCTCGGCACGGCGATCACCACCGTGGGCATCAGCTGGGACGTGCAGTGGCACAGGGAGGTCGGCCCCGACACATTCCTCACCCTTCCCCACCTCGTCCTCTACTCCGGGAGCGCGCTCGCGGGGTTCGCCAGCCTCGTGATGGTCCTCGTGGTCACCGCCGCCGAGCGTGCCGGCCGGTCCGTGCCACGGACGGTCGGGGGTACGCCCGTGCGCGTGCTCGGCGGCGCCTTCACCGCGCCGCTGGGCTACCTGATCTCCGGGCTCGGCGCGGCGTCGTTCCTGCTGTACGGCCTGCTCGACCTGTGGTGGCACTCGATCTACGGCTTCGACGCGGTGCTGAGCACGCCGTCGCACGTCGCGCTGTTCCTGTCGATCTCCGTCACCATGGTGGGCAGCATCGTCGTCTTCGCCGCCGCGGGCGACCAGCGCTGGGGCCGCGCCGGCGTCCTGCTCGCGATCCCCATCCTGATCACCTTCGCGCCGATTACCACCAACGCGTTCGACACCCTGTCGCTGCCCTTCGATCCGACGGTCGCCGGGATCATCTTCTTCTCGTCGATGCTGCTGATCCTCGGTGCGGGCATCCTGCGCCGCCCGGGTGCGGCGGTCGCGATCGCCGCGGTGCTCGGGATCCTGCAGGCGTTCCTGTGGTGGTTCTCCCCCTGGGCCGCGCATACCTACGCCGCCGCGGTCGGACTCCCACTGCGGGACGGGCTCACGCCGCTGCCGCCGGACCTGCCCAACGCCATCCCGATGTTCCTGATCGTCGCTGCGGCCGCCGTCGAGGCCCTCCTCTGGATGATCCGCACCCGCGGCGTCGACGCCAGGAGACCCCTGCTGCTCACCGGGGCGGTGACCGGGTTGATCGTCGCGGCCAGCCTTCCGTTGCAGCAGTACCTCACCGACCCCACGTCGGGCATCTCCCCGACGGACATCCCGATCATCGTGATCGTCGGGCTTCCGCTGGGTGTCCTCGCCGGCTTCCTCGCCGCACGGTTCATCGCCATGGTGCGCGCCCTCGCGCCGGTCACGAAGGAGGTCCGATGATCGCCCCGCGTCGCCCACCCCGGACCAGGCGGTTGCCCCGGCTGGCGATCGCCGCGCTGGTGACGGCCGCCCTGAGCCTGGCCCGAGCCGCCCCCGCCCTGGCGTATGCGCCCGTCGACATCGTCCACACCCAGTACGTCCAGGCCGGCCCCTACGGAGTGACCGTCGGGTTCTCCACCTGGCCGATCCGCGCGATGCGGTCGCTCGACTTCACCTTCATGCCCGATGGCGGCATCGCCGGCAAGTCCGGCTCGCTGCTCCTGAACGGGCCCGGGGTCAAGGCCGACGAACAGGTCACGCCGCTGGTGCGTCATCCCCGCAAACGCGACTCGTGGGGCCTGGACGTGAAGGCCTTCGATGCCCCCGGCGCGTACAGCTTCGGGTTCGTCATCGACGGCCCACTGGGGCGCGGACAGGGAAGCCTGCTCGCGGTGGCGGTCCTCGACCAACCCGGGCCTCCGCTGGCGCTGAGCTGGACGATCGGCTCGCTGCCGTTCATCGGACTGGTCGTGGTCCTCGCGGTGGCATGGCGACGCACCCAGCCCGGCCGCCAGCCACTCACGGTCTGAGACCTCATCACCATCACCGTCCGTCGTCCACCCGCGTCAGGTGGAGATGGCGATGTTGGCCCCGAGAAGGATCAGAGGCCACAGCAGGATCGCCAGCAGCGCCGAGATCGCGGCGCCGAGTGTGTCCAGATTGCTGAAGTAGTGATGAGCGTAGGCGACGAGCACGCCGATCACCAGCCACACGATGGGGAGCAGGGATACCGACCTTCGGTTGTACATCGGCTGCCCCTACCAGTAGTACCAGCGTCCCCGACCGCCGGGACGGACGGCGAAGCCGACAAGCCAGAGCACCAGAGCGACGATGGCGATCCACCACAGCGCGTGGAGAGCCGCACCTACGCCGAACAGGAGGATGACCACCGCCAGGAAGAGCAGCAACGGAACCATCGGGACCCCCTCTCTCCATCCGCCTCGCCAAATCAGGTGAGAGAACCGTACTCCAAACGCGCCAAGAGCACCATCATCGTACTCGGGGAGGAGGCGACGATGGCCCGTTCTTCGTGGCGACTCCCTCGAACATGTAGCCGAGGGATCGAGGCCCCGTCAGGTAGTAGGTGGTCACCCGGCTCAGCTGGAGTCCGGAGTGGGCCACCAGCTCGTCGATCGGGCGATTGAGGTGGCAGCCTCCGGCGACGCGCCGTTGCAGCGGGGTCAGCCGGTCCTGCCAGCGGGCCACCCTGGAGTCGGGCGAGCGGCCATGCTCCACGAAATGAAGCCGGCCGCCCGGACGAAGGACACGGTCGACCTCGCGGAGGGCTCGCTCGACGTCGGGGATCGTGCACAGCGTCCAGGTCGTGAGGACGTGGTCGACACTGGCGGATGTCACGGGAAGCTCCTGCCCGTCCAGGCCGATGTACTCGACGGGCACCGGGCAGCTCGCCACCCTTCCGGCTGCCAGCGTGCGTCCCACGGTCGCCGGGTCGACCGCCCGGACCCGCGTGACGGCCGCCGGGTAGTGAGGGACGTTCAAGCCCGAACCGAAGCCGATCTCGAGCACCTCGCCCTCGAGCTCGGCAGCGACGCGGGCACGGATCTCCGTCAACTCCCGGCGGCTCATCACCAGGTCGATGACGCGAGGGAGGACCTGGTCCGCGTACCATCCCATCCAGAGCAGTATGGCGACGCTGCGGCTGAGGTGTCCCCTGAACCTGGCCGGTGCCCGACGACAGCTCCGACCACCGGCGTGACGGCACCCGAGTCCGAGCCCGCGCGTGGGATGCCCTTCCACGCCGACGAATTCGCGGGCGACCCACTCGAGCAGTTCCGCGTCTGGATGGCCGATGCCGTCCGGGCCGGCGCGACGGAGCCCAACGCGATGGCGCTGGCGACCGTCGGTGCCGATGGAATGCCCGACGCACGAATGGTCCTTCTCAACGCCGTCGACGACCGCGGCTTCACCTTCTTCACGAACGTCGAGAGTGCCAAGGCGGGACAGCTCGCCGACACGCCTCACGCTGCCCTCACCTTCTGGTGGTATGCCACCTGGCGGCAGGTTCGTGTCCGCGGCAGGGTGGAACGGCTCGACGACGTCGCTGCCGCTGCCTACTTCGCCACCAGGCCACGCGAGGCGCAGGTGGGAGCGTGGGCCTCTCGGCAGAGCCGCCCGCTCGCCTCACGCGAGGCGCTCGAGGAGGAGGTGCGGCGTGTGGAGCGGCGCTTCGCCGGCGTCGAGGTGCCCAAGCCCCCGCACTGGGGCGGATATCGCGTCGTCGGCGATGAGATCGAGTTCTGGCAGGGGCGCAGCGGGCGGCTGCACGACCGGCTCCTCTACCGCCGCGAGCGCGGCGCCTGGGTGCGGTCGCGCCTCCACCCCTGAGGCCGAGCTCGGACGGGGTGGTCCGGAGCGGTGCCCGCGCTCAGTCGGAGCCGGGGAATGGCGTGAAATCCCGTTGCTCCGCAAGGCGCTCGCCGGCTGGCGGCGGCCCTGCGGTGTCCTCGTCCCGGTGAACGAAGTCGTGGAGCTTCAGCTTCGTCTGGTGCCCCGTCCCCGGATTGCCGTCGGGAGTGGTGCCACGGAAGTAGTGCTTCTGCCACTCCGGCGGGGCTCCGGGCGCATCGAGGTCGACGAGGAACGCGGCGCGGCTCTCTCGCCATCTCCGATGACCCTGCGACACGTCCACGTCCGCGTCGAGTGCACGGACCTCCGGCCGAAAATCCTCCAGCTCTCCCCGTCGCTGGGGAAAGATCATGCAGATGGGCTCATCGACCTCGAAGGTGACGGGCATGCCGGCGTGAGTCAGCTTCCAGTTCATCGTGAAGGTCGCCGCCGCCCAGTCCGTCTCCACGACCCCGTCCAGAGGGCAGGCACCGTCCTTCGGCCGGTTGGTGGGGCCGCGCACGACGAGGTTGTAGCCCGGCGCGGTGCGGAAGAGGTAGGGGATGTGCCAGGTGAGAATGCCGTGACCGAAATGGCTCAGCGCCGGCACCGGCGCGGGTCCGTGCAACGGTTCCACGGTGAGGCTGGAGATGTCGTCCCC
>JAQBPH010000366.1:0-3270 GCA_028287625.1 Chloroflexota bacterium
CGCGAAGTCCTTCCCCTCATCGCTTCCATCGCAGCGATCCGTGCAGAGACGGCCGCTTGACAAGGCATAGGAGCATCGCTACGCCCCGCCGAGCGCCGTCGCCCGTCTCCCCGCTGGGCCGAGTGACACCCACGTCGACCCACGTCTCGCAAATGCCGAGAGCGTTCGCCGACCCGGCCGGCCCTGAGATCGTTCTCGGCCCACCGCGAGCTGTGATCTGCGGCGGACGGGAGGGGCGGACGGCACGCGCGGGTGGAGGCGAAAGCTGAAGGCCGCCCGCCCCAGCGCGAAGTCGAAACCGTCCGTCACCGTGGCGGCCGGCCCGGCTGACAGAGGACGCACGGACGCGACCAAGGCGGACCTTACCGGAGGGCTGCCTCGACGGTTGTTACCGGCATGCTGATGGCGATGACGCAGAGGGCGAGGAGCATGGCGACCGCGGTCTCGCCCATCCACGACGCGGCGCGACGGATCATGCGTGACACCTCCTCTCGGGACGCCCGGCCGCCCTCCGTGGCGGACCTGGGACACGGGAGAACTGTCGCACGGAGGCCGCTGCGAATCCGATGACGCCCCCGTCACGATCCCCCGATGGTCACCGCGACGGCGAGTCGGCGGCCGCCCGGGCGAGGACCTCGCGGTCGTGATCGTGGCTGAGCATCGCCGACGCCTCGCCGGAGTCGAGCCAGCGCAGCTCGTCCACCTCGCGGTTGGGCTCGAACCGGCCGGCACCGGCGGGCGCCTCCATCAGCCAGTAGTCGGCGGTCTTGGTGCGCCCGCGGTTGTCGAGGTAGCGGGTGGTGCCCACGTGGGGACCGAGTCGACAGCTCAGCCCGGTCTCCTCCCGGACCTCGCGCAGCGCCGCCTCCTCCAGGCTCTCCCCCTCCTCCAGCTTGCCCTTGGGCAGGCTCCAGTCGTCGTACCGGGGGCGGTGGATGATCGCCCACTCGCGGCCGCCGCCCGGCCCGGGCCGCCAGACCACGCCGCCGGCGGCCCGGACCTGGGGCTCGGCCTCGCTCATCCCTGCGCCACGGGCTCCGGCGCGGTGACGTCGTCGAGCCGGTCGAGGCGGTAGCCGACCCCGAACACGGTGGTGATCCGGAAGGGGAGGGCGGCGAAGCCCTCGAACTTCTCGCGCAGCCAGCGCACGTGCACGTCGACGGTCTTCCGGTCGCCGAAGAAGTTGCTGCCCCAGACCGCCTGGATGAGCCGCTCGCGTGACTGCACCCTGCCGGGATGGGCGAGCAGGTAGGAGAGCAGGTCGAACTCCTTGGGCGCCAGCCGCACCTCGTCGCCGTTCATGCGCACGATGCGCGCGCCGCGGTCGAGGGTGAAGCCGCCCAGCTCCTCGACCTCGGCGGCGGTGACCGCGCCGCCGCGGCTGAGCTCGACGCGGCGGAGGATGGCGGTGATCCGCGCCAGCAGCTCGCTGAGCGAGAAGGGCTTGGTGACGTAGTCGTCGGCGCCGATGCTCAGGCCCACCACCTTGTCGACCTCCGCCCCCTTGGCGGTGAGGACCAGGATCGGGGTGGTCATCTCCTGGCGCAGGATCCGGCAGACCTCCAGGCCGCTGAGCTCGGGGAGCATCAGGTCGAGGAGGATCAGGTCGGGACGAACCCGGCGCGCCTCGCTGAGCGCCTCGGGCCCGGTGCGCGCCTCGTCGACCCGGTAGCCCTCCTTGACCAGGTTGTAGCGCAGCGTGTCGCGGATGTTCTCCTCGTCCTCGACGACGAGGATGCGCTTGGCGCTCATCCCTGCTTCCCCCCTTCGGCGCCGATTTCCACTTCCTGCCCCTGATGCTGCGGGAGGTACCGCGTCCGGGGGGTTGTCCAGATATTAACAGGTGGTTAAATACGCTTCCGCCCCGCCGCGGAGGGCCGCATATACTCCCCACAGCCATGTCGCCTGATGCGGGGACGCACGGCCCCTCGGCGCTGCCCGTGCGGCTTCTCGACGCCGTCGCCCACCGCCTCGAGGAGGGACTGGTGGTGGTCGGCGCCGACCACCGCCTGCGCTTCGCCAACCCCGCGGCGCGGCTGCTGCTCGGCCTCCCCGACGACCTCGAGGGGCTGCGGCTCGAGGACGCCGTCCGCGACTACCGCATCCCGCTGATGGTGAGCTCCTGCCTGAGGGGTGCCGGCGAGGTGGTGCGCGAGCTCGACGACCCCGCCGTCTCCCGCCACCTGGTGGTCCGCGCCGTGCCCGTCGGCGAGGACGCGGGCCTGCCCCTCGAGATCGCCCTGCTGGTCCGCGACGAGACCCGCCTCCGCCGCCTGGAAAGGGTGCGCCGCGACTTCGTCGCCAACGTCTCCCACGAGCTGCGCACCCCGGTCACCGCCATCCGGCTGCTGGTGGAGACCCTCCTCGGCGGCGCCCTCGACGACGCCAGCGTGGCCGGCGAGTTCGTCACCAAGATCGGGCTCGAGACCGCCCACATGGCCCAGATGGTGGCCGAGCTCATCGAGCTCAGCACCATCGAGTCCGGGCGGCTGCCGCTCCGCCCGGTGCCCACCCCGGTGGAGGAGCTGGTGGCCGCCGCCGAGCGGCTGCGCCCGCTCGCCGACGAGCGCCGCCAGGAGCTGCGACACCGGGTCGACCCCGGCACCCCCGCGGTGCTCGGCGACCCCAGCCGGCTCGGCGCGATGGTGCGCAACCTGGTCCACAACGCCATCAAGTTCACGCCCGCGGGCGGGGTCATCACCCTCTCCGCCCAGGGCCGGCGCCACCGCGGCCGCGAGCTGGTCGAGCTGCGGGTCGCCGACACCGGCTGCGGCATCGCCCCCGGCGAGCTGGGGCGGGTCTTCGAGCGCTTCTACAAGACCGACCGCGCCCGCGGCCGCGACGGCGAGGGGACCGGCCTGGGGCTGGCCATCGCCCGCCACACCGTCGAGGCCCACGGCGGCAGCATCGAGGTGGAGAGCACCCCCGGGGTGGGCTCGGTCTTCATCGTGCGCCTCCCCGGCGCGGTCTGACCACATTCAGGGCAACGCGGCAGCGTTGCTCCTCCTGGTACCTCGGCCGATGGCCCAGGGACGACAAGCGCGCGAAGCGCGCGTCGGCCGGGAGTCCGGCCGTGGAGGGGGCAGCCCACGGCATGGCGCGCCAGCGGCATGTCTTTGGGCTGAGGGGGGGAGGCGTAGCCTCCCCCAGTTAGACTGCCCCGCATGCAGTTCGGCCGGTACTACGAGCAGTTCGAGGTCGGCGCCACCTACCGGCACTGGCCCGGCAAGACCATCACCGAGGCGGACGACCACCTCTTCTGCATGATCA
>JAQBPH010000367.1:0-6208 GCA_028287625.1 Chloroflexota bacterium
GGGGTCAGCGGCGTCCACCGTGAGAACGGTGGTCATGCGGTAGACGCGTGCGCGGTCACACAGCGCGGCCATCGCGTCCTCGACGGACCGGTGCCGCCCGTCGGCGCGCCATGCCCACCGCGCCGACGGGGAGTCCCATCGCAGCGGCGTCCAGAGCACCCGGGGCTCGTCCGCGTCGGCGAAGAGGCTGACGGTCTTCATCAGACCCTCTCCGACGAGCATCTCCGCCAGTGCACGCCACTGCTGGACGAAGCGCGCCTCGACATCCGCCGGCACCCACCAGCGGTAGACCGTCCAGTGGTCGGCCATCTCGTCCTCCCGCCGCTCGGCGTTCCCGCCTCGCGACGCTTGCCTGGAATCGTCGGCCCAGCCTGCCAGCGCCAGACCGCCGAGACCGGACATGAGGCTGATAGCGCGGGTATCAACCGGACAACCGATCTCGGATGTCCGGCCTTTCGGCCATACGTGACGGTTACGTGCCGGCCGGGTGATGCTGCATTCGGCGCGTCTGCGGCGGTGCGGTGACTCCTGCTCCGTGCCTGTCGGGCGGCGTGCGGGCCGAGGCTCCGGCGCAAGATTTCCCGTCGCCGGGACGTTGTGGGGCGAGGGGGGCGATACAGCCCTCATGGGAGGCTGGTCCCGTGAACCTGTGGCCGTTCCGTCAGCCCGACGCCGAGCCGGTGATGCTCCGGGCGGAGGTGACCGGCGTCGCCGCAGGCACCGGTTCGCTGGCTCCGCGCGTGGTCTCGGCCCGACGACGGCAGGGGAGGACCCAGACCGAACTGGCGCTGGCCGTCGGGTGGTCCGAGCGCAACCTGCGACGCCTCGAGAAGGGCGAGCTGCCGTGGGTCCGCGCCATCGAGAACGGGGCCCACCCGACCGCTCGTGAGCGGGCCCAGCTGCGGGCGCTCGCCCGCGAGCTGCGCACGGACCTCGACGACCTGCTCCCCTCCGGGGACGTCGTGCCCGCGGCGGCCCGGCTCCGCGTGGCCGGCGCGGCCTCCCCGGCCGGCGCCCCGCCGCCGATGCTCGCTCGAACCGGCCGGCCGCGGCACGCCGGCACCGCGTCCGCCGCGGTGGTCGGCACCGCGGCCGTCCTCGGGGCGGGGCACCTCCTCACCGCCGCTCCGCCCCCGCCCTCGGACCGGTTTGCGCCACCGCTCACCGCTCGGACCATCCCGCCGGCGCTGATGGCACCCGGCGGCCCGCCGGCCGCTCCGCCCGCTCCGGCCTCGCCGTCCGCCGCGGCGCAGCCCCGGGTCGCCCCCACCGGCTCGGGGGCCGGCACCGGAGCAGCCGGCGCCGTCGCCCCGGTCCCCCAGCTCGCCGCGGTCGATGTCACCCACCATCCGGTGGGCCCGATCGCCTCCCTGTCGGCGTCCGCCGTCGACTTCGGATGGGTGGCCGTGGGCTCGGGTGCGTCCCGCACGGTCACGCTGACCAACATGGGGGACAGCCCGCTCCACGTGTCGCGAACGACCCTGCTCGGGTCGTCGGAGGTCTCCACCACCGAGGACGGCTGCGCGGGACGGACCCTGGCTCCGCGCCACCAGTGCTCGGTGACCCTGGTCTACGCCCCGCACCGGAGCGGGATGCTCGCGCCCTTCGCGCAGCTCGGCTTTGCCGATGACGCCCCCGGTGTCGGGGGCGGCCAGGCGGTGACGCTGGCCGGGGCCACCAGCGCCTAGTCAGAACGCCCCGGTGCCCGCGGGTGTTCCCAGGCCGGCCGGGGGTGTGTAGCCTCCGGCCACGGGGTTGAGCCGGTCGGTGTGGGCGTAGGGATACGAGCCGCCGACCACCGCCGAGGTGTTGCCCGCGAGCGCGTAGACGCCGGCGATGAAGGCGGTGGCGGCGCTGGTGCCGCCCGCCAGCACCCAGCCCGGGCCCTGGTAGGTGTCGTACATGGCGACGCCGGTGGCGGGGTCGGCAACCGCCGAGACGTCGGCGATGGTGCGGCGCGCGCAGCCGGGGTCGTGCTGCCAGGAGGGCTTGGGCTCGAACCGGGCGCAGCCGCTGCTGGCGCCGCTCCACGGCGACTCCGACCAGCCGCGGGGGCTGCCGTCGCGGCGCAGGGTGGTGCCGCCGACGGCGGTGACGTGGGGCGAGGCCGCCGGGTACCCGGTGCCGTAGCCGCCGTCGCCCGAGGCGGCGGTGATCGCGATGCCGGGATGGCGGTAGAAGCCGTCCCACTGGGCCTCCTGGGGGGTCTCGGGGACGCCGTAGCTGTTCCCGATCGCGGCCACCTGCGGGAGCGAGGCGGCGGTGTTCACGGCCACGCCGAGCTCGGGGATGCCGGCGCCGTCGGCCTCGACCAGGGCGATGCGGCAGTCGGGGCAGGCGGCAGAGAGCATGTCGAGATCGAGGGAGATCTCCCGCGACCAGGCCACGTCGGCGCGCGGGTAGCGGCCACCACCGCGGGCGTCGATCTTGCGGAAGCAGCCGTTGGACGTGGTGCAGGGGGGCAGGCCGTACTGCGACCGGTAGACGGCGAGATCGGCCTCGGCGCCGGGGTCGTCGAAGGCGTCGACGATGGCGACCAGGCGTCCCTGGGCGCCGGTGCCGTGGAGGCCGTAGGCGGAGCGCAGCTCGCCGGGGCCGTAGCCGCGGATCCCGGGCACTCCCGGGGCGCTGGGGTGGCCGGGCACGACCACGATCATGGGCCGGGCCACGGCGGGGCCGGCCGCCGGGAGCGCTGCGGTGGCACCGGCCACGGCGAGCAGCGTGGTCACCGCCAGCGGGGCGGCGATCCCCGATCCCCTCCTCACCCTCATGCGCGTGAGGGTAGCGGATCACGGCGGTCGAATACCCCAGTCAACCCGAACGCGCCGACGGAGGCGCGCCGGGGACGTGCTCCGGTAGGATCGGGTGCAACCCTCGCCGCGCGGGCAAGCCGGTCGGAGTCCGGCGCAGTCGCGCTACTGTGGCCGCCCCGGAGACCTGGGCGGAAGCCAGAAAACCGCCGGTGCAGGGCCAACTCGCGGACCTCCGCGCTTCGAGGAAGAGTTGGACCCCGAGCTCAAGAAGAACCGCCGCGGCATCATCCTGGTCTTCACCGGGAACGGGAAGGGGAAGTCGACCGCCGCCATGGGGCTGGCGCTCCGCGCCGCCGGGAACCGCATGCCGGTGCGCATCGTGCAGTTCATCAAGGGCAGCTGGAAGACCGGCGAGCGCACCGCCTTCACGGAGTGGGTGCCGGGGGTGGAGATCGCCGCCGAGGGCCGTGGCTTCACCATCGACAGCCTCCGCGACCCCCAGGTCAGCGACGAGGAGCACGCCGAGGCGGGGCGCAACGCCTGGGCGATCGCCGACGAGGCGGTGCGCGGCGGCGCCTACCGGGTGGTGGTCCTCGACGAGATCCTCGGCTCGATCACCGCCGGCCTCGTCCCCCTCGAGGAGGTGCTGCGCCTGATGCGCGAGAAGCCGCACGACGTGCACCTGGTGCTCACCGGCCGCAACGCCCCGCCCGAGGTGGTCGAGCTGGCCGACTGCGTCACCGAGATGCGCGAGGTGAAGCACCACTACCGGGGCGCCGGCATCCCTGCGCAGCGCGGGATCGAGTTCTGACCGACATGCGCATCCATCCCCGCGCATGTCGGAAGTAAAACCCGCCGAAGGCACCCCTGATGCACGACCTACCGGAAGAAGGACCGCCGAACGTGCATCCTCCCCGCGCATGTCGGAAGTGGAAACCGCCGGAGGCACCCCGATGAACAACCAGCCGGAAGAAGCACCCCCGCTCCGCTGATGAACGACCTGCCCGAAAAAGGATCGCCGACGGCTCCTCTGAAGAGAGTGATCCCGCCGAAGGCGACCGCCTCTGCGGCCGAAGGCCGCGTGATCCTGTTCCTGACGACCGCAGACACGGAGCTCATCGCGGTCGCGGCAGCGCGCCAGCGGCTACCCGCCGGCTGTGCCGGTGTTGTGGGGCTGAGCTGCACCGGCTGGACCGCGGAGGAGGTGCGCACCCGGCTGGAGCCGCTCCTGGCCAGCGCCGGCTGCGTGGCGCTGCGTCTGCTCGGCGGCCGCCGCGCCATCCCCGACGCGGTCGACGCCGTCGCCGCCGCCTGCGCCGCCCACGGCGTCGCCCTGGTGGCCTGGCCGGGCGACCTCACCCCCGACGCCGAGCTGAGCGCGCTGACCACCCTCGACGCGGAGGTGGCGGGCAGCGGCTTCGCCTACCTGGTCCACGGCGGAGAGGCGAACGTCGCCCAGCTGGTGCGGCTGCTCAGCGACGCCACCTGCGGCACCGGGGTGGGATGCGAGCCGCCCCGCCCGGTGCCCTGGGACGGCCGCCACCATCCCCGCGCCCCCCGGGACGCCGGCGCCGCCGAGGCCTGGTGGCGCGCCCACCTCGACCCCGCCGACGAGCGCCCGGTGGTGGGGCTGGTCTTCTACCGGGCCCACTGGATGACCGGCAACCTGGCGGTGGTCGACGCCCTGTGCGACGCCCTCGAGGAGGCCGGCTGCCGGGCGCTGCCGGTGTACTGCTACTCGCTGCGCACCGAGGCCGACGAGCCCCCCGCCTTCACCCACCTCCGCGACGCCTCCGGCCGGCCGCTCTGCGACGCGCTGATCAGCACCCTCTCCTTCGCCATGGGCGAGCTGCCGGTGACCGGTCCCCAGGTGGCCGCGGAGTGGTCGGTGGCGGCGCTGGTGCGGCTCGGGGTGCCGGTGGTCCAGGCGATCGCCGCCACCGGCTCGCGGGAGCGGTGGGAGCGCTCCGACGCCGGCCTCACCCCTGTCGACGTGGTGATGAACGTCGCCCTGCCGGAGTTCGACGGCCGGATCGTGTCGGTGCCGGTCTCCTTCAAGGAGAGCGTCGACGGGGTCACCCGGTACGTCCCCGACCTGGAGCGGGTGCGCCGCTGCGCCGGCCTCACCGCCCGGCTGGCGCGGCTGCGCCACCTGCCCCGCGCCGAGGCGCGCCTGGCGGTGGTGCTGAGCAGCTACCCCACGCGCAACGCCCGGGTGGGCAACGCCGTCGGCCTCGACACCCCCGCCTCGGCGGTGCGCCTGCTCGCCGCGCTGCGCGACGACGGCTACGACCTCGGCGAGGGCGCGCTCCCCGGCGACGGCGACGCGCTGATGCACCGGCTGCTCGCCGGCGGCGGCTACGACCGCGAGTACCTCACCGCCGACCAGCTGGCGGCGGCGCCGGGGCACCTCTCAGCCGAGGAGTACCGGAGCTGGTTCGACACCGTGCCGGCGGCGGCGCGCGAGGAGATGCGGCGCAGCTGGGGCGAGCCCCCGGGCCGGCTCTACACCGGAGACGGCGCGCTGGCGTTCGCCGGCCTGCGCTTCGGCAACGTGCTGGTCTGCATCCAACCGCCGCGCGGCTTCGGCGAGGACCCCGCGGCGATCTACCACAGCCCCGACCTGGCGCCGTCGCACCACTACCTCGGGTTCCACCGCTGGCTGCGCGACGGCTTCGGCGCCGCCGCGGTGGTGCACCTGGGCAAGCACGGGACCATGGAGTGGCTGCCGGGCAAGGCGCTGGGGCTCTCCGCCGCGTGCTTCCCCGACCTCTGCATCGCCGACCTGCCGCTCTTCTACCCCTTCGTGGTCAACGACCCCGGCGAGGGCACCCAGGCGAAGCGGCGCGCCCACGCGGTGGTGGTCGACCACCTCATCCCCCCGGTGAGCACCGCCGACGCCTACGGTCCGATCGTCGCCGTCGAGCAGCTGATGGACGAGTACTACCAGGCGCAGGCGCTCGACCCCGACCGCCTCCCGCTGATCCAGGAGCGCATCTGGGAGGAGGTGCGCCGCGCCCACCTCGACGCCGACCTCGCCCAAACCGCCGCCCCCGACGACTTCGACGCCTTCCTGCTGCGCATGGACGGCTACCTCTGCGAGATCAAGGACGCCCAGATCCGCAACGGCCTGCACGTGCTCGGCGCGCCGCCCGACGGCGAGGCGCTGATCGACATGCTGCGCGCGTGCGCAGGCGCCACGGACGGCGGCGTCCCAGGCCTGGAGGAGTCTCTGGCCCGAGCGTGCGGGCTGGACTGGGACGAGCTTCTGAAGGACCGGGGTGCTGCGATCCGTCAGGGCAAGGCGGCGCGACCGCGCCGCCCGCCGGCGAGTGCCGGCGCAGGGGGGGTGGGCCACGGCATCGCGCCCCCGAGCCCCATCGTCGACTCCAGCGGACCGCGCGCGATGTCTTTGGCCCGAGCGGGGGGGAGGTACTCCCCCCCGGTAAAAACCG
>JAQBPH010000430.1:0-6385 GCA_028287625.1 Chloroflexota bacterium
AGACGTTGGCCGACGTGGGTGTCACTCGGCCCAGCTCACCGCGTCCGCGAAGCGACTGTCTACGAACGCGCCCGCTCGAGCAGCCTCTTCGCGATGATGATCCGCTGGATCTCGTTGGTGCCCTCGCCGATGCAGAGCAGGGGGGCGTCGCGGTAGAGCCGCTCGATCTCGAACTCGCGGCTGAAGCCGTAGCCGCCGTGGATGCGCATCGCCTCGGTGACCGCCTCCATGCAGGTCTCGGTGGCGAAGAGATTCTCCATCCCCGACTCGAGGTCGGTGCGCTCGCCGCGGTCCTTGGTGCGGGCCGCCTTCTGGGTGAGCAGCCGGGCGGCCTCGATCCTGGTCGCCATGTCGGCGAGCTTGAACTGGATGGCCTGGTGCTCCGCGATCGGCTTCCCGAAGGTCTGGCGCTCCTGGGCGTACGAGAGGGCGAGCTCGAACGCGCGCTGGGCGACGCCGACCCCGCGGGCGGCGACGTTGATGCGGCCCACCTCGATGGCGGCCATCATCTGCTGGAAGCCGCGACCCTCGACCCCGCCGAGGAGGTTGGCCTCCGGCTGCCGGTTCCCGTCGAAGACCAGCTCGGTGGTCTCCACGCCCTTGTAGCCGAGCTTGTGGATGTGCTTGCTGGCGGACAGGCCCGGGTACCTCTTCTCGGCGAGGATGCAGGCCATGCCCCGGTGCGCCGGCTTCGCCGCGGGGTCGGTCTTGACCAGGGTGGCGACGACGGTGGAGCGCTCGCCGTTGGTGACCCACATCTTGGTGCCGTCGATGACGTACTCGCCGTTGTCGCGCACCGCCCGGGTGCGAATCGCCTGCACGTCGGAGCCGCAGTTGGGCTCGCTCATCGAGAAGGCGGCGTGGTGCTCGCCGGTGGCCATCTTCGGCAGGAAGCGCTGCCTCTGCTCGTCGGTGCCGAACTCCTGCAGCAGGAAGGCGACGATGAAGTGGGTGTTGATCACCCCGGTGATCGACATCCAGCCGCGCGCGATCTCCTCGCAGACCCGCGCGTAGGTCTCCATGTTCAGGCCGGCGCCGCCCCACAGCTCGTCGATGGCGAAGCCGAAGAAGCCCAGCTCCTTCATCTTCCGGACGATCGCCTCGGGATAGGTGTCGTCGTACTCGAGCTGGTGGGCGACGGGGATGATCTCGCGCTCGACGAAGTCGCGGACCAGCGCGATGACGTCGCGCTGCTCGGTGGTGAGTCCGTCCAGGGTGCTCGCCATCAGGACGCCGCGGCGGCCTGCCGGGGCTCGAGACCGGCCGCGCGTCCTCGCAGGTAGAACTGCGTCGCCATCTTCCGCGACGCCTCGTCGATCATCTCGTCGCCGAGCATCACCGCGCCCTTGCGCTCGACCTCGGTGGCGTGCCGGTAGGCCTCGAGGATGGCCGCGGCGCGCTCGAACTGCTCCTGGGTGGGGGTGAAGGCGGCGTTGCAGGCGTCGATCTGGCCGGGGTGGAGCACCCACTTGCCGTCGTAGCCCAGGGTCGCCGCCCGGCGGGCCGCGCGGGTGTAGCCCTCGACGTCGCGGATGGCCAGGTAGGGGCCGTCGACGACCTGGATCCCCGCGGCTCGTGCGGAGACCGCGAGCTTGAACAGCACGTAGTGGAAGGCGTCACCGGGGTAGTCGGGCGAGCCGTTGGCCACCGTCAGGGAGGGCAGCTGCATCGCCGCCGAGAAGTCGGCGGGGCCGTAGGTGAGCGTCTCCAGCCGCGGGCTGGAGAAGGCGATGGCGTCGGAGTTCATCAGGCCCTGGGCGTCCTCGACCTGCGCCTCGATGCCGATCCTCCCCGGCTCCAGCTCGAACTCCTGCTCGAGCTGGGTGAGGGCGCGGTCGACGAAGGCGATGTCGCCGGGGTTCTGAACCTTGGGGACCATGATGCAGTCGAGCACCGCGCCCGCCCCGCGGATCACCTCGAGCAGGTCGAGGAAGGCGTAGCGGCTGCCCACCTGGTTGATCCGCACCACCCTGGTCTTGGTGCCCCAGTCGTGGGTGGTCAGAGCCTCGACGATCCTGGCCCGGGCGCCGGGCTTCTCCAGCGGGGCGCAGGCGTCCTCCAGGTCGAGGAACACCTCGTCGGCCGCGCTGGCCGCGGCCTTCTCCATCATCCTCGGGTTGCTGCCGGGACAGGCCAGAACCGACCGGCGAAGGCGCTGGGGCATGGACGGGAACCTCCTCGCCCCCGGGGCCACACGGCGAGGGCGCGCTGGACGGCTCCGTTCGGCCGTCCCGGACATTGTACCGGCGGTCCCGAAAATGACGCGTTGCGTCAGCCCGGTGCCCTCGGCCGGGTGTTCAGTCCTCGCTGCGCGGGCGGGGAGGCGCGGGGGGGCGGTCGTCGGGCGGCGCCGGCCCGGCGGCGTCGTCCGGAGGCGTCTGACCGCCGAAGCCGGGGAAGCCCGGGAACCCGGGGAAGCCGCCCATGCTCCCGAAGAGCCGCTGCAGGTGCTCGGGACCGCCGAGGTCCTCCTGCACCCGCTCGACCAGCTGGCCGAGCAGCTCGTGCAGCCGGGGGTCGTCGACCAGCTTCTCCTGGATGCCCCCGAGCTGGCTCATCAGGTCCTTGACCGCCGCCTCCTGGGCCACCTGCATGAGCACCGGCTGCGAGGCCGCGGCGGCGACCATCTGGGACTGCTCGCGGAGCACCTCGAAGCCACGGCAGGCGAGGCACTCGCCGCTGTGGTTGCAGCGGCAGAGCAGCGTCTTCAGCCGGTCGAGCTCGCGGTGGAGGCCGCTGAGGTCGAGCGACGGCGGCTGCGCGTCCACACCTCCAGTATGGCACCGCGCAGCCGCACCGTCCCGTGACGGCCGCTCACCCCAGGAATGCGAAGTGGGTGAAGTGGGCGACCAGGGCGCCGAGCAGGACCGGGAAGGTGACCAGCACCAGGCGGTCGACCCAGAGCCGGCGGCCGGCGAGGGCGAGGAGGACGAACACCGGGAAGACGGTGAGCAGGTAGCGGGCGCTGCTCTCCTGGGGGGTGACCAGCGACTCCCGGCAGACGATGGGGAGCACGCTCACCGCCGTGTAGGCGAGGTAGGACGCGGGCAGCCGGCCCCACATCAGCGGGATCGAGACCACCAGGGTCAGCGAGCTCGCCAGGTTGAGCACCTCCTCGGGGTGGCCACCGGCGAGGACGGTTCGCAGGCTGTCGTGGAGCGCCGTCCAGGGCGCCGCCGGGTGGTTTCCCCAGATCTCCCGCTGGAGGGCGAGCACCCCGCCGGGGACGCCGAGGCGCACCCTGCTCCAGAGATCCCACCCGGCGGCGGCGAGCAGGGGGAGCAGGGCGGCGAGGTGCGCAGGCCGGAGCGGGAACCGGCCCGCGGCCCGGCGCCGCCGTGCGTCGGCGATCACCTCGACGAGCAGGGCCGCGACCAGGAGCGCCCCGGTCGGGCGGCAGAGGGCGGCGAGCGCCGCCAGCACCCCGGCGACGGGCAGCCGCCCGCGCCGGGCGGCGAGCAGCGCGCCGGCGGCGAGCAGCAGGAAGAGCGACTCGGTGAAGGCGGCGAGCAGGAAGAATGCCAGCGGTGCGATGGCGAGGTAGAGGATGGTGCGGTCGGCGGTGCCCCGGTCGAGGTCGCCGGCGACGAGGTGGTGGAGCACCACCAGGGCGGCGATCAGCGCCACGGTGCTGAGCAGCAGCCCGGCGACGGCGGGGTTGCCCCCGACCAGCGGCGCGAGCAGGTGGACGGCTCCGGGGAAGAGGGGGAAGAAGGCGGCGTCGGGGTCTCCGTTGCCGTAGCCGCTGCGGGCGATGTGCTCGTACCAGAGCGCGTCCCAGCGCTGCCAGGGGCCCACCCAGGGCCACAGCCGCGAGCCCTGGGGGAGGAGCAGCTCCAGGTGGTCGCCGCCCACCCCGGTGATGGGGTAGAGGATCACCGAGGCCCAGGCGATCAGCCCGAGGGAGGCGCGCAGGCCGAGGACGATCGCCAGGGCCTGGCGCAGCGCCGGGTCGCCCGGCGCCGCCCGGACCCGGGTCAGCCCCCGGACCACGTCCGGAAGGGATAGAGCGCCTCGAACCAGTAGCCGAGGATGCAGACGTAGCCGGCGAGGACCGCCCGGGGCAGCGCCGGGTGGGAGAGCAGGCGCGCCACCGCGAGGTACACCCCGGGGAGCACGATCACCATGTAGTAGAGGTAGCTGATCCGGTTGCCGAAGGAGCCGAGCGGCGCCGCGGCCACCAGGAAGGGGATGAAGGTCCCCAGGAACCAGGCGGCGGCGAGCAGGGAGAGGTCGTCGCGGTCGCGGCGGGCGGTGTGCACGGCGAGGAAGAGGGCGGGCAGGGCGAGCAGGATGATCGCCGGGTTCATCAGGCCCTGGAAGGCGACCACGGGATGGGTGGCGGTCACCTTCCCGTCGCTGAGCACGTTGGTGTTGACGGTGTAGTAGTTGATCGGCTCCTGGTTCAGCAGCCACTGCCAGGGATAGGAGGCGATGCCCTCGGGGCCGTGGGGGTTGGTGAGCTTGGCGGCGTAGTCGAACATCGCCCGGGTGTGCACCAGGGGGTTGTGGTACGCCGACCAGAAGTGGTCGAGGCCGTAGAGCGCCCCCAGGTAGACGAGCATCGCCACCGCCGCGCAGGTGGCCAGCGGGGCGAGGCGCTCGACCGCCCGGCGCCCCAGCGAGAGCTCGGTCCCCCTGCTGCGGAGGAGCACCCGGCCGGCCTCGAGCAGGGCGAGGGCGACCAGCGCGTAGGGGGCGACCAGCTTCACGCATCCCCCCAGCCCGAGCACGGCGCCGGCGAGCACGGGGTGGTCGCGGAGGTAGAGGGCCGCGGCGGCGAGCATGAAGACGACCACGAAGACGTCGAGGGTGGCGATGCGCCCGTGCACCATCGAGAGGTTGTCGGCGGCCATCAGCGCGGCCGCCCCCAGGGCCAGCCAGGCGCTGCCGCCGGCGGCCCGCACCACCCAGAACATGGCGAGGATGGCCAGGCTGCCGAAGATCAGGGGGAGGATGCGCCAGCCCAGCGCCCCGTTGCCGAAGACGCGCATGCCGAGGGCGATCAGCAGCTTGCCCAGGGGCGGGTGCTCCTGGTTGGGGTCGAGCCCGGCGGGGGAGCCGGCGTAGTGGTCGCCGCCGGGGACGTGGAACCCGAGGATCACCCGGGCGGCGTTGACGTAGTAGGCCTCGTCGAAGATCAGCGCCCCGGAGGGGTGGTCGAGCCACCAGGCCCGCGCTCCCGCCGAGAACAGCGAGACCAGCGCCAGCAGCGCGAAGGGCGTGCGCGGACGGGCGAGCAGGGCCGCGCCTCGGGCCCGGAGGCGCCGGGGGCGGGAGGCGGCCGGGACGGGGGCGGTCGCGGTCTCCGGCGTGGTGCGTCCTCCTGGCCTGTCGGGCGACGGGGGATGGTAGCGAGGCCGCGCCGGGGAGTTCGCGGCGAGTGAAAGATTGGCGGGGTCTCCGCGTTACATGAGCGCCGGTTCCAGGGGTCCCAGACCGTGGGGAAGTTGGTGGCACGGGGGGCGCCATGGGTCCGGTGGAAGGGTGCAGGCCGGCGGGACTGCCATCAGCAACCGGGTGCGTGCCCCAGATGGCCGCACAGCGAGGTGACGTCCCAGTGGTCCGACCGACTGTTTCTCCCAACCAGGCGCGTGTGCTCGGCGTCGTTCTCGGCGTGTCCGGGTTCGCGTTCGCATCCGTCTCCGGGCTCGCCGCCAGCCACGTCTCGGCGGACTCCAAGATCTCTGACAACAAGGTCTGGGTGACCGCCGCGGGGTCCGACGCCGGCCCCCCCGCCGGTGACTTCGTCCGAGTCATCAGCGACTGCAAGAACGTCACCGTGTGGGGCAACGACCTCCACAACAAGAGCGGCGAGTTCACCGTCTACTTCGACGATCACAACGGCAACGACAAGCAGGTCGAGGACACGACCTGGAAGTACGACAAGGGCGGCAAGGACCAACAGGTCATCGCCACCATCGACGCCCGCGAGCTCATCAGCGACCTCAAGGACAAGGGCTTCAGCGCCCAGGACAACGGGTGGCACATCGACCTCAAGTTCAAGGACCCCGAGCGCCAGGTGGAGTTCATCCTCGACGACTCCTGCAAGTCCGAGAGCAGCGGTGGCGAGCACACCCCCACCCCGACCGAGACCACCCCGACCCCGGTGAAGCAGGTGGTGCCCCCGCCCGCGGTGCTGGGGACCACCGCCCAGGCCCCGAAGGCCGCCGCCGTGCCCCAGACGGGTGCGGACGCTCCCTTCCTCGCCGGCATGGCGCTGATGTCGATGGGTGGCGCCGCTCTCGGCTTCGCCCGGAAGCTGGGCCGGAAGGGCGTCTAGACCCGGGGATCGGCCGCCCGGGGATCGAACACCCGGGGAGCGACCACCACGGTTGACGTGACACAGGAGGGCCGTCCCGGCCGGATCGGGGCGGCCCTTTTC
>JAQBPH010000466.1:0-6677 GCA_028287625.1 Chloroflexota bacterium
TGCTGGAGACGTACATCAGCTACCTCCGCCGCAAGATCGACTGGGCCGAGCCCGCGCTGGTGCACACCGTCCGCGGCGTCGGCTACGTGCTCCGGGTGCCGCGCACCGCCTGAGATGTCGCTCCGCCGCCGGCTGCTGATCACCCTCTGCCCGCTCTTCGTGGCCGCCCTGGTGCTGGCCGACGCGGGCACCTACGTGGCACTGCGCTCCTTCATGCTCTCGCGCGTCGACCGCCAGCTCCGCGACGGGCACGTGGGCATCGAGCTGGCGCTGGCGGCCAGGGCGAATCTGATCGGCTCCGGCCCGGGTGGGCCCGGCCCCGACCGTCCCGGCGGCCCCGTCTCCCTTCCCTCGGGCACCTACGCCGAGCTGCGCAGCCCGTCGGGCGAGGTGCTGGCCTCCTACAGCGTCGGACCCGCGGACAGCGGCGGGCGCCCCGTGCTCCCCGCCACCCTGACCCCGGGGACGTCGCTGCTGTTCACCGCGCCGGGCAGCGGCGGTGCCGGCAGCTACCGCGTCTATGTCGAGACCGCGTCGGGGCCGGCCGCCGGTGACCTGCTGATGGTCGCGGTGCCCCTCGACGACGTCCAGTCCACCCTGCAGCAGCTGCTGGTGCTGGAGCTGGCGATCGCCGGCGGCGTCACCCTGCTCGTGGTGCTCGCCACCACCCTGCTGGTGCGGCGCGGGCTGCGGCCGCTGGAGCGGATCGGCTCGACGGCCCGGTCGATCGTGCTCAGCGACCTGAGCCAGCGGGTGACGCCGGCCACCGAGAGGACCGAGGTCGGCCGGCTCGGCCTCGCCCTCAACAGCATGCTCGGTCAGCTCGAGGAGGCCTTCACCGAGCGCGAGGCCAACGAGCAGCGGCTGCGCCACTTCGTGTCCGACGCCTCGCACGAGCTGCGCACCCCGCTCACCTCGATGCGGGGGTACGCCGAGCTGCTGCGCCGCAATCCCGAGATGTCCGCGGAGGACATGACGCTGGCGATGCGCCGCATCGACGAGGAGACCCAGCGCATGGGCATCCTCGTCGACGACCTCCTGCTGCTCGCCCGCCTCGACCAGGGACGCCCGCTGGAGAGCCGCCCGGTCGATCTGGAGGCGCTGGTCGCCGACGCCTGCGCCGATGCCCGGGCCGCCGACGGCGACCGCGCCATCGGCACCCGCGTCACCGCGCCGCTGGTGGTCGCCGGCGACCAGATGCGGCTGCGCCAGGTGCTCTCCAACCTGCTCCGCAATGCCCTGGTGCACACCCCTCCGGGCACCTCCGTCGAGGTGGGGCTGCGCCGGGACGGCGGCAGCGCCGTGCTCGAGGTGATCGACCACGGACGGGGCATCGCTCCGGAGCACGCCGGGCGGATCTTCGAGCGCTTCTACCGCGCCGACGCGGCGCGCAGCGGCGACCAGGGCGGCAGCGGCCTCGGCCTCAGCATCGCCGCCGCGGTGGTGCAGGCGCACGGCGGCCGCATCGCCGTGGACCGCACCCCGGGGGGTGGCGCCACCTTCCGGATCCTGCTCCCCCTCCCGGACGGCCAGGGAGTACGCTGAGCCCGATGACGCGGATGCGAATCCTGATGGTGCTGTTCGTGGCGGTGATGGCGGCGGTCGCCCTCGCCGGGCCCGGGCACCTGGCGGGCCTGGCCGCGATCATCGCCGTGGCGTTCCTCGGCGTCGTCGTCCTCGGCGTCGTCCACGGCCTGCGCGAGGGGATGGCGCGGGCAGGTGAGGAGGCCGGTTCGGAGCCGCCACCCGCAGCGGGGAACCGGGGTGGGCGATCTCCTGGAGCGTGAGCTGCCGGTGGGTCTGCCGGGCTGTCAGCCTGGGCTCACGCTGCACGGGCTGTGGGGCCGGCTGACGACACGGGTCAGCCGGTGAGCTGGGCGGGGACAGCCGAGACCGCGTCCTGGATGGCGGCGACGAGCCGCCGGGCGGACTCCGCGGTCAGCTCCAGCGCGACCCGCCGAGCGGGATCCCTGGTCGGATCGGTGAGGTCGATGTTGAGGGTGTGCCCGGCCATGGCGTGCACGGGGTGGTCGAAGTACACCGTCGCCTCGGAGACGTGGAACCAGGAGCTGGTCGGCCCCTTGGCGCTGCCGTCGACGGAGATCCTCACGGTCGTGTAGGTGCACATGGTCACGCTCCCAGGTGCTCGGCGAAGAACGCGGCGATCCGTTCCCAGCCGTCATTCGCCGCCGCGACGTTGTACGAGGGGCGGTCCACCGCGAAGAATCCGTGACCGGCGCCCTCGTAGCTGTGGAGCTCGTGCTCCTTGCCGTTTGCGGTGAGGATCCGCTCGAGCTCGGCCACCTGCTCGGGGCCGGGGAACGAGTCCTCCGCACCGAAGAGGCCGAGCAGGGGCGCGCGCAGCCGGGGAAGCTGGTCGACGAGGTTGGTGACCCGCACTGGGAAGCCCTCCGGCGGGGTGCCGGTGACGAAGGCGCCGTAGCAGTCCACCGCGGCGTCGACGTCCAGGTTGCACGCCACCAGCACCGTCTGCCGGCCGCCGGAGCAGTAGCCGATCACACCGACCCTCCCGTTGGAGCCGGGCAGTGCGCGCAGGTGCGCTGCGGCTCCGGCCACGTCGCCGAGGAGGCGGGCGTCCGGCACGCCGCCCCGGGCGCGAACCACCGCGGCGGCATCGTCCGGAGCGGCTCCCGGCGCCTCGCGGGCGAACAGATTCGGACAGATCGCGTCGTACCCGAGCTCGGCGAAGCGACGGACGATCTCCTTGGTGGCCCGGTCGAAGCCGGGCATGTGGTGGATGACGACGACCCCGCCGCGCGGCTCCCCGTCCTCCGGGCGCGAGAGGTATGCCTCGATCCCTTCGTCGTCGTGGCCGGTGATCACCACCGTTGTCGCGGTGAGGGAATCGCTCATGAGATACGTATACCACAGGGTTTTTGTCAGTCGTGATGGCATGGTTCGTACGCACCCATACGCGGGGGTTACAGACGCCGAACCGCGAGAACCCTGCGCTGTCACGCGATGTGAACCTCGACCACGCCGTCGCGAACCCGCGTGGGAAGCGTGGGCAGGGGACGCAGCGTCTGGGCGCTCGCGTGAGCGAGCACCCAGACGCCGAGACCGAACGCGGCCTGCCCGCAGGGCAGCCGAGGCGCTGGCGCACAGTGTCGACCTGGAGGATGCATCCCAGGTGCGTGCAGAGTCGAGTGGTGTCAGCCGCGCGTTCGATCCGCGGCCCCGTGCTGCGCGTCCGGCTGGTAACCCACTGCGTATGGGTGGATGTGGGACGGGTGCTCCGCTCCACCGTCCGGTGAGCACGACGCCCATCGTGCCGGATGCAGCCCACCTCGCTGATGGGACAGGAGGAGTCGGAGATGGCAACGAGCAGGACATGCCCGCACTGCGGGCGGTGGCACACGGTGACCATGGCCTGCGACCTCGCCGAGATCGTGGAGACGCTCGGTCATGCGCGTGGCCAGAGGGCGGCCGACGCGGCGGAGACCGCGGCGATCCTGCGATATCTCGGCCTGAGCGTTCGCGGCGAGGAGGACGCGGGCTAGCCTGTCACGCCTGCCTCCGCCACAGAGCCCAGGCGAGCCCGCGTGCGGTCGCGCAGCTCGTGGGATGGTGCGGGACGAGGACCGGACGCGTGCATACACCCGGTGTCCGGAGGGGCCGCCTCATCGACGTGGTGGAGTATCGGTCGGATCGACCTCAATGAGCTAAACGGAAGGTAAGCCGCCCTCTTGACCCCTCACCGCACCGGGCCCCATCCTGGTGGCCCGTGCCATGCAGACGACCCGCCGCGGCTTCCTGTCAACACTCGGCATCCTGGCCGTGGGTGGGACCCTGCCCCCCTCGCTGATGGCACGGTATCTGAACCCCGCCCAGCTCGACGAGCTCCACCACCACGCACAGACGCTGGCCCAGCAGGTCCATGGCGCGCCCCCGGTCGTCATCCTGCGGAGCGCCCGCGCTCACCTGGCGGACGTCGAGGCGCTGCTCACCGTCGCGATGGGCCGCCACCGGCTCAGCCTCCACCGGACCGCCGGCCTCACCGCCCTGGTGGCGGCCTACGCCTCGCGCTGGGCCGCCAAGCCGCGGACCGCAGCCCTCCTCGAGCAGGCCGATCAGCACGCTCGCAGCGCCGGTGACGGAGTGCTCCATGCCCAGGTGCTGGTCCTCCGCGCCAAGACCGCAGGGGAGGAGGCGTACGCCCTCGACGCCGGGTACACGCCCGCTCAGAAGCACCTAGCCGCCGCCCTGGCCGTCGCCGGACCGACGCCGCTCCTCCGCGCCCAGATCCGGTACGAGCTCGCCTGGGACCTTGCGGCGGCCGGCGACCGGCACGCAGCGCTCCTCGAGCTCGACGCCGCGGAGGTGGACCACGGCCGCGCGACACCGGCCGCCGACGTGGTCGAGGTGGCCGACGGCGCCTGGAGGGTGCGGAGGTGGTCGAGCGGCTACCGCGGCGCCGTGCTGCGCCGCCTGGGCCGCCACGGCGACGCCATCGCGGTCTGCTCCGAGGTGCTGCAGGGACCGCCGCAGTGGCAGACCTCGGCGATGGTGGACATGGCCCGGTCGCACGCCGCTCTCGGCGACGTCGACGCCGCGGCGGCCGCCCTGGAGGACGCCTACCTCCTCAACGCCGGGGCCGGGCTCGCGCAGCGGCAGGGCCGGGTGCGTGCCGCTCGCGCGCTCCTCCCCGACGGGCCGGCGGTTCGCCAGCTCGACGCCGTGCTGCGGGGCTGAGCGGCTCGGGGTCTCGCGCCAAGCGTGACCGCAACACGTCTCCCAGCGCCGTCTCCGCCGCGGCCGGGCAGCAGGTCAACCTCAGAGCTTTGCCCCTTCGAGCTGCCGTCCCACCGCGGCATTAGGATGCGTGCTCGGCGTAGTCGCGCGGCGACAGCCGGCGTCACGGATGCGGCAGCGGCCTCCAACTCCCGGGCCCTGCTCTCATATGGCGTTCTCGGCTTCTGGGAACAGCATCAGGTACTTGTCGAAGAAGAACACGCGGTTTCTCTGCCTCCCCGTCATCTCCTTGAGAATGCCCAATTCTACGAAGTGGTTCGTAAGTGAGAGAGCAGTCGGCTGTGAAACCCCGAGGATCTCCTTGACAGACGACACCGTGACCGCCGGCTGGCGGAAAAGTTGATCGAGCAAACGGAGTGCATGTGTCGACCGACGACCCGAGGCCTGTAGTTCCTTCCGTAGATCCTCGCGTAACACATGAATCTTGGCTGCCGTGTCGGACGCCTCTCGAGCAATTTGGGCGACGCCCTCGAGAAAGAAGGCGAGCCAACGTCGCCAGCCTCCTGTGGTTCTGGTTTCCTGAAGCAGTTCGTAATAGACCTGTCGGTGCTGCTTGAAATACAGCGACAGATACAGGAGGGGGTCTCGCAGCAAGCCCTTTTCGGACAACCAAAACGCGATGAGCAGCCTCCCTAGTCGGCCGTTGCCGTCGAGAAAGGGATGGATGGTCTCGAACTGCGCATGGCCAAGCGCGATACGAATGAGTGAAGGAAGTTGACCGGAGTCATCGTGAAGAAAGCGTTCCAGGTCCGAGAAGGCTTGGTCGACTTCGGTGTGGGGGGGCGGCACGAACAGAGCATTCGCTGGCGATGATCCACCGATCCAGTTCTGCGACCGTCGGAACTCACCCGGGGTCTTTCCTGGCTCGCCCCCACGAACGCCCTTCATGAGCACGCCATGGACCTCGCAGAGGAGTGTTCTCGAGACGGGTAGGGTCTCAAGCCGCCGCAAGCCATGATCGACCGCGTTGATGTAGTTCAGAACTTCACGGATATTGCCGGGCTCCCCTGGCGCGTGGAGAGAGGCCTCATATTCGAGGACGTCCATCAGCGAAGCCTGTGTGCCTTCGATCTGGCTCGAGAGTACCGCTTCTCTTCGGATGTACGTGAACAGGAAGATGTCTCGGTCCGGGACTGCGCCCGCGATGCCGTCCAGGCGGCCGAGCGCATGGTTCGCATCAGAAAGCAGGACGGCCAGACCTCGATCAAGGTCCAGCGCCTCCGGCGGTAGGGAGTTGGGAACGAAGGACTCATAACCCGAGGGCTGCCGAACGTAGCGGCCCGAGGGCGTCGATGCCGGGAGAGCCATGGATACGTGACCCTTGCTAGGAGGAGACGCTGAATAAGTTTCAGGGCAGAATTTTATACAAGCCTGCCTGAGGCATAGGTGAGCCTATGCTCCGATAGCCTGGCTAGGACGGCGAGAAGGTGGCCACCGCGCCTCAGGAGCGAGTCGTCGCGAGCGACGTGCCGTCACGCTGGACCACTCCCCAGCGAACTCCCAGGGTCTCCCAGTCTCGTCCACGGCCGCCGTCACCGTGGAGATCGATCACCACATCGGCACCGCCGGCAGCGGGGCATCGAGGTCCGGGACCGCAGGAACCCGCGTGCGGATGGGTACCTGACTCCTGGACTCTCAGCATTCTCTGAGGTTCCTCCCAGGCCGATGCCAGGGGCCGGGCCGATCCTGGTGACAGTCACAGCACCACCGACCCAGGAGCAGCCATGACCCCGGCCACCCCGGCTCCGACCCCCAGCGACCGCGACCGGGCGCTGGCGCTGCGGCGCCGCCTCACCACCACGGTGGGGATCGGTGGCGTCGCCGCCGTCGGCGCGTTCGTCGCGCTCGCCGCCACCGGGGCCACGGCGTCCACCACCACGACCATCGCGCCGTCGAGCGCCGGG
>JAQBPH010000468.1:0-2916 GCA_028287625.1 Chloroflexota bacterium
CACCGGCGTCGGCTCGGGGGGCGCGCCGTCAGGCGGGGGCGGCCCGGCGCCGGTCATCGCGCTCGCCGGCCTGCTCCTGGTCGGCGGCACCGGGGTCGCGCTCACCCTCCGCACCCGGCCCCGTCCCGTGGTGGCCCGGGCCGACGCCGGCCCCGCCGTCGCCGCCGGCCCCACCGGCCCCACCCTGGCGCTGACGTCCGGAGCGCCCTCCCACGCCTTCGAGCGCCTTCCCGAGCACATCCAGAGGGACCTGCTGGAGATCGGCGACATCCTCAGGGGGATGGACGAGTAGCGCTCCCTACCTGACGGTGAAGACGATCGGCCTGGAGTAGACCCGCGGGTTGAAGGGGAAGTGGTCGGAGGCCACGAACTCCGCCTTGATGGTGTAGACCCCGGGGTGGACGGGGAAGTCCTGGGCCAGGGTGTACTGCATGTACTGCAGGTTCCCGTCGATGTAGAGGTGGACGTGGCCCTGGTCGGGGCGGATGTTCGAGCTCGTCGCCTGGACCACCTGGGCGCCCTGCAGGTCGACGGTCACATGGATGGTGCTGCCGCTCACGGTGCTGCCGTCGGCGGGCGAGGTGATCGACAGCGTCGCCGGCGACGCGGGACGGGTGCCCGTGGGGGTGCCCGCGGGGAGGGTGGCGGCGGGCGTCGGGACACCGCTTTCGCTCCCGCATGCCGCGCACGCGATGCTCAGGACGGCCAGCACGGCGGCGATACGGGCGGTTCTCATGGACTGGGTCCTCATCCTTTCACGGTGATGTCGATGTGCGACGTCAGCTGCTGGCAGCCGCTGGCGGCCGCGATGTCGAAGCTGTTCGTCCCCTTGGTGACGGTGGCGTCGGCGACGTAGTGTCCCGGACCGAGCTGACGGACGGGAAGGGTCCGGCCGGACTCCCTGATGGAGCTCACGGTCGCGTCCAGGCCGTTGCCGGTGGCGTCGAAGTAGGTGGCGTGGAACTCGACCCCGCCCGTGCTCTCGGGGTCGATGTAGACCTGCAGCTTCCCCACCGGCAGGACGAGGTTGTAGAGGGTGGGCAGACCGTCGCTCCCCGGCGTGGTGGTGAGGGTCTGCGGCGGGGTCCTCGGGGTCACCGTGACCGGGATCTCCACCGATGCCGTGCCGCGGTCGACCAGCGCGGTCACCTGCCAGCTCGTCCCCAGCGCCAGGTTGCTGCCCGTCGCCGTCCAGGCGCCCGGCGCGCTGCGGGTCAGCGGCAGGGTGGTGGGCCCCAGGCTCTGGCACGAGGGGGCGGTGAAGCCCAGCTGCACCCCGGCGGCGTCGACCGGCCTGCCGGTGTCGTAGTCGGTGAGCTGGGCGGAGAAGCGGTTGGGCCCGGTCGATCCCGGCGTGATGGTCAGGCGCATGCGCACGCTGGTGCCGTAATCGTGGGCATCGAGCACCAGCGCCGGTGGCGCCGCCGCCCGGGCGACCTCGGAGGTCGGCGGCGCCTCGTTCACGAGCGCGGCGGCGACGAGGAGGGCGGCCACGGCCACCATGAGCTCCGCGCTGCCCACCCGGCGCAGCCCGCGCACCACCCGCGACGCCACCGGCACGTTGCGGAAGCGGTTGACGGAGCCGAGCCCGGCGAGCAGCAGCAGCAGCCCGACCTTGACCAGCACCAGGATGCCGAAGGTGGTGCCCCAGAGCCGGTCCCAGGCGCCGATCTCGATCACCGCCCGCACCGTCCCGGTGGCGGCGACGGCGACCAGGGCCACCCCCGCCATGGTGCTGAACCGGCGGACGGCACGCCCCCGTGCCTCGCCGGCGAGGCCGCGGATGCCGAGCAGCAGGGCGAGGAGGCCGCCCAGCCAGAGGGCGCCGGCGGCGATGTGCACCCACTGCATCGCGGAGTTCACCGCCACGGCGGAGCCCGCCGCGGCGTGGCTGTTCAGCACGTCGGCGAGCATCGCCAGGGCGCCGCCCGCCCCGGCCACCGCCACCGCGGCGCGGCGGCGGATGTCGCCGCCGCGGAAGCAGAGCAGCAGCGCGGCGCCGGTGATCGCCAGGGGGAGGGAGCGCTCCAGCAGGGTGCGGCCGATCGAGGTGGAGAGGACGTCGCCCACGCCCACCCCGGCGTTGCTCGCCTGGGACGCGACCACCGCCGTCGTGCCCGCGACCGCGAGCACCCAGGCCGGCGCCAGGGTGAGCACCACCGCGGGGGCGGGCCGGGGCAGCACCATGGTGGCCACCCCGGCTCCGCCCACGAGCATCACCAGGCCGAGGAAGAGCAGGGCGCGCCCTGCGATGTCGGCGGCGCTGGGGCCGGGCGGCCCGGCCACCGCCGAGGAGATCGGCACCGAGCTCGGATCCTGCCGCACCCCGAAGGTGAAGGCGCCGCCGGCGACGTGGCCGTCGACGTGGGAGAAGGTGCGCCAGGAGACCGTGTAGACCCCGGTGGGCAGGGGCTTCAGGGCGACCCGGAGCTGCAGGGGGTGGCCCGGCACCGCCTGGGTGGGCCCCTGCTGGTACGCCTGCCCGCCGGTGGAGAGCACCTCGATCGAGGACAGCCGGGCGTCCGGCTCCTCGCCGAAGGTGATGGTCACGTCGGGCGGTGCCTGGGGGAGGTTGGCCCCGCTGTCGGGCACCGAGCTCTGCCGCAGCGCGTGCGCGGAGGCGTGGAGCGGCGGCGCCACCGCCACCGCTCCGAGCGCCGCCAGCAGGGTCGCCAGCCCGAGGATCAGGCGCCTCACGCTCCTAGATCTCCGAGCCCCGCCGGCGCGCGCTCAGCCCGAGGCCGATCCCGGCGCCGCCGAGGACGATGGCGGCGGCCAGCGCCACCAGCGCGGTGGGCAGCGCGTCGGGCCGGCTCTCGACCCTGTCCACGCGGGCGCTGACCCGGTCGACCTTGGTGGAGAGGTCGGTGACACTGGGCACCTTGGCCGGGAACTCCACGTCGACCGGACTGGTCA
>JAQBPH010000051.1:0-6504 GCA_028287625.1 Chloroflexota bacterium
GGTCACCGACGCCCAGACCTCGGGCGGCCTGCTCCTCGCCGTCGACCCCGGGCGCAGCGGCGAGCTCTGCGGGCGGCTGGTCGCCGCGGGGTGCACCGGCGCCGTGGTCGGCCAGCTGGTCGAGGCCGGCGCGGGCGAGGTGCGGGTCCGCGGGTAACGGTCCGGTCGCACCAGGTGTGGCGAGCGGGTCGAGCGGGTACAACTGAGCCAGCCTCACTAGGAGGGGCACTCAGCAATACCCGCAGGAACCTCACCCGTGACCGCATCGCCTCCCGCCGCCGCCGAGACCCGCCTCGCCGAGCTGCTCACCCGCGCCGCCCGGCGCTTCCACCGCGCCGCCGGCGCCCGGCTCGCGCCACTCGGCCTCACCTGGTCCCAGGCGCGGGTGATGCGGCTGATCGCCGACCCCGGCTCGAGCATGCGCATGGCCGACATCGCTGCCCGGCTGGGGGTGGTGCCGCGCTCCGCCACCTCGATGGTCGACGTCCTCGAGGCCGGCGGCCTGGTGACCCGGCACCACGACCCCCAGGACCGCCGCTCGGTGCTGGTCAGCCTCAGCCCCGAGGGCCGGCGGCTGCTCGAGGGCCTCGACGCGGCCCGCCGCGCCACCGCCGAGGCGATGCTCGGCCGGCTCGGCGCCGCCGACCGGGACGAGCTCGTGCGCCTGCTGGAGGCGGTGGTCGAGGGTGACGGCGGCTGCGGGACGGGAGGGGGACGGCCATGATGCAGTGGGGCCCGAGCATGCGCTCGTTCCGCCGCGACGACTCGGTGAAGCGGCACCGGCTGGCGCCGGGGACGGCGCGCCGCATGGCCGCCTTCGCCCGGCCCTACCGGCGGATGCTCGCCGGCTTCCTCGCGCTGGTGGTCGTCGACGCCGCCATCGGCACCGCCAACCCGCTGATCTTCCGCGAGATCATCAACGGCGGCATCGTCCACCACAACTCCCGCCTGGTGGTGGGGCTGGCGCTGCTGGTGGCCGCCCTCGCCCTGGTCGACGCGGGGCTGGCGCTGGGGCAGCGGCTGCTCTCGTCGCGGGTCGGCGAGGGCCTGATCTTCGACCTCCGCGCCCGCGTCTTCGGCCACGTCCAGCGGATGCCGCTGGCCTTCTTCACCCGCACCCAGACCGGCGCCCTCGTCACCCGCCTCAACAACGACGTGCTCGGCGCCCAGCAGGCCTTCACCGACACCCTCTCCAGCGTGGTCAGCAACCTGATCACGGTGACCATCGTGCTGATCACCATGCTGCTGCTGAACTGGCAGATCACCCTGGTGGCGCTCAGCCTGCTGCCGGTGTTCGTGCTGCCGGCGCGCTGGGTGGGCCGCCGCCTGCAGTCGATCACCCGCGAGAGCTACGGGCTCAACGCGCAGATGAACACCACCATGACCGAGCGCTTCAACGTCTCCGGCGCGCTGCTGGTCAAGCTCTTCGGCCGCCAGGACGAGGAGCGGCGCGGCTTCGAGCAGAAGGCGGCCCGGGTGCGCGACATCGGCATCACCCAGGCGATGTACAGCCGGGTGTTCATGACCTCGCTGCTGCTGGTCGCCTCGCTGGCCACCGCGCTGGTCTACGGGTGGGGCGGCCTGCTGTCGGTGAACGGCGCCCTCGACGTCGGCACCGTGGTGGCGCTCACCGCCTACCTCAACCGCCTCTACGGTCCGCTGACCGCGCTCTCCAACGTCAACGTCGACGTCATGACCGCGCTCGTCTCCTTCGAGCGCGTCTTCGAGGTGCTCGACCTCCCGCCGATGATCGACGAGAGGCCCGACGCGGTGGCCATCCCCCGCGGCGCCGGGCGCATCGAGTTCGAGCACGTGAGCTTCGCCTACCCGAGCGCCGAGGAGGTCTCGCTGGCCTCGCTGGAGTCGGTCGCGGTGCTCGACCGCACCCCGTCCACGCAGGTGCTCTTCGACGTCGACTTCACCGTCGAGCCCGGCCAGATGGTCGCCCTCGTCGGCCCCTCCGGGGCGGGCAAGACGACCATCAGCCACCTGGTGCCCCGGCTCTACGACGTCCGCAGCGGCTCAGTCCGCCTCAACGGCGTCGACGTCCGCGACGCCACCCTGGAGTCGCTCGGCGCCACCGTGGGCGTGGTCACCCAGGACGCCCACCTCTTCCACGAGACCATCCGCTCCAACCTCCTGCTCGCCCGGCCCGAGGCCACCGAGGAGGAGCTGCGCGACGCCCTGCGTGGCGCCCAGATCCTGCGCTTCGTCGACTCCCTGCCCGCCGGGCTCGACACCGTGGTCGGCGACCGCGGCTACCGCCTCTCCGGCGGCGAGAAGCAGCGCATCGCCATCGCCCGGGTGCTGCTCAAGGCGCCCGACATAGTCGTCCTCGACGAGGCCACCGCCCATCTCGACTCCGAGTCCGAGCTCGCCGTGCAGCACGCGCTGCGCACCGCGCTGGCGGGCCGCACCTCGCTGGTCATCGCCCACCGCCTCTCCACGGTGCGCGAGGCGGACATGATCCTGGTCGTCGACGGCGGCCGGATCGTCGAGCGCGGGCGCCACGACCAGCTGATCGCCGCCGGCGGGCTCTACTCCGAGCTCTACCGGACGCAGTTCGAGAGTCAGGCCGTCGCGTAGGCTCGCTCCGGCGTGGAGTCGCAAGCCCGGACGCGGTGAGCCGGGCGACGGCACTCATGGGGGACGCCGGCGATCGCTTCGCGATCGACCCGGCTCGGATCTCGCCGCCGGGCTCAGAGGCCGTGTGTTTCGGCCATTCCGCGGGCGACGGCCACCATGTCCGTCAACGACAGCGACGCGGGGATCGGCCGGGCGTCCCCGGGGCAGCAGCGGAGGTGGCGCTCGGCGAGGGCGGCCGCATCACCGCAGCAGGCCTGGGCGGCGCCGTCCTCGATGGTGGGGAAGCTACGGTGATCGCGCTTCGCCTGTGACGTGGTCCGGACCACGATCGGTCGACCGGTGGTGCGGTTGTGGAGGTCGTGCGACACGACCACGTAGCGCTTGCTCTCGCCCCGGTGCGGGGGGCCGTAGTAGATCTGGCCCCACGCCGGGTAGGTGACCGGCCCGGCTGGGATGGGGGGCGCGGCAGGCGGTGAGGACAGCAGGACCGGGTGGCCGAGGACGCTGCGCAGACCTCCGGCCACGTGCTCCAACTGCGCGGAGGGAACGACATACTCGAGGATTGTCAGGCGTGCGCGCGGGATCGTCAGGAGAACTCCGACCAGCGCAACCCGCCGATCGCCCGGCAGCTCGACGCTGAGCGGGTCGAGATCACCGTGCGGGGCCACCAGCACGCCACCGACCGAGCCCATGGCGCGGTTCCAGGTGTCGTTGGTCAGCACCAGGAGACCGGTGTCACCGCCGGCGAGGCCGTGGACCTCTCCCCGGCGCGCGGTCACTCGGTCGGGCGGGGAGCAGCCTCCGGCCCCCGGCCGAGCACCTCGTCGATGAGACCGCCTGTGCCCAGCGCCAGGCTTGCCAGCTCCTCGACGGCCTCGGAGCGCTCGCTGTCCGTCGCCCACTCGCGGTAGACGGCCTCCATCTCCTGCTCCTCGATCCGGCGCCGCGCGGTCTCGGCTCCGAGCTCCAGCAGCGCCTGCAGCCTCGCCGCCTCAGAGCCCTCGCGGGTCAGCCCGTACCGCTCCGGGTGCTCACTGACGTCCTCGAGCAGCAGGGCACGCACGGGCACGCTCCGCCGTTGATACCTGCTGCGCTCCATGCGCCATATTCTGCGGCAGGTCATGCACCACGTCAACTGCATCGCGCCCGTTGGCCGCCCACGGTTCGTCTACCCAGCCGTCTGAATGCTTGACGCGTACGCGCGTACCGCACACCATACGGAGCCAAAGTGATCGCCAGTTCCACCAGGAGGGCCCGAGCGATGAAACTGCGACTGCTGGCAACCACACACGGCGAGACAAGCGTGGATGACTCGTGCCCCGTCAACTCGTGCCCGGCGGTCTACGAGTTGGCGGATGGGAGCCTCATGTTTCAGGGCTCCCTGACGGACCTGCTCGGCGAGGTCCCGTGCCATGACGACGAGGGGGGCGTGATCCTGCCTCGAGGGGTGGTCGAGGCGGCCATGCAGAAGCTGGGAGCGACCTGATGGTCGACCCCTTCGACTTCAGCGAGTCGGCGTTTCGCCTCGAGCAGTTCCAGGACTACTCGGGCGTGACGGTGACCGATACCGACTTGGAGGAGTGGGCTGACTACGTCGCTCGAAGCCGCGCTGTCGGCAAGCGGATCTACCGTGTCCGCATCGTGGAGTTCCCGCTGACCGAGTACACCAAGTGGGAGCTGGACGCGTACGCGCGCACCGACGAGGAGGTCTACGTGACTGACCGCGCCAGCGATCCGGCTCTCGCCGGCTTGCGCGTGGACTGGTGGGGCTTTGACATCGACACGGACCATCCCCGTGTGTGGCGGCTGATCTACGACGAGCAGGCCGAGTTTCAGGGCAAAGAGGAGTTCACAGCCGCTGCCAACATCGACGCCTGTCGGCGCGAGCGGGACCTGGCGCTCAAGCACGCCGTCGCCCTCGCCGACTTCACGACGCTGTTCCGGACCGCGTGACAACAATCGGTGAAGTCTCCCCGCAGCGGCGCCGTCTTGCGGCGCGGCTGCGGGCGCTTCGTCGACGCGCTGACCTAGATCAGCGTCCGCTTGCTGAGCGCCTACAAGCGTTGCTCGGCCCCGAGGACATCGCCGCCGGCAAGTCCTGGTCGCAGGCGCGTGTGTCGCGCATTGAACTCGGGCAGTCAGTTCCTCAGGTTCAGGACGTCGCCTTGTGGGCGGCTGCCAGTGGCGCTACCCCGCACGAAACCGAAGAGTTGATTGACCTCGCCGGCGAGGTCGTACGAGAAGTCGTCGAGCTGCGCCGCATGACCCGGCAGGGGCTCGCCCGCACCCAGCACGACATGGCCCGTCTGGAAGCCGCCGCGACCGCCATTCGCAACTACAGCCTGAGCCTCATTCCTGGGCTGCTCCAGACCGCCGATGTAGCCCGCCGCCTGCTGGAGGCACTGTTCCCGGCTGGCCGTCCGGACATACCGGAGGCGGTACAGGCCCGGCTTGAGCGCCAGCGGGTCATCTACGACTCGGGCAAGGAGATCGAGTTCGTGCTCGCTGAGGCAGCCCTGCGTCCAGTGGGTCCAGCCGCCACGATGCGTCACCAGCTCGCCACCATTGCGACCATCGCGGCCCTGCCCAACGTGAGCCTCGGCGTCATCCCGCAAGCGCGCGAACTGCCGATATGGCACTGGCATGGCTTCGACATATTCGAGACCCCTGACGAGACTATGGTGTACGTCGAGACCCTCACCGCTGGGCTGGCGGTGACCGATCCCGAGGACGTGCAGACCTACCGCGCCGCACTCGAGCGCCTGCGCCCGGCTGCGATCTACGGCGACGACGTACAGGCGCTCCTGCGGAGGCTGAGCGCCGCACTCGGATGATCGGACCCACTTGACGGCGTATGCGCATATGCGTACCATGCTCCCATGGTTGCTCGGGCCAGTTCACGGGCAGGGTGCCGTGCCGATACCTCCCACCGGAGCATTCGCCGCGGGCCGAGTGAGAGAAGAGACGGCAAACACGGCTGCGGCCACGTCCCTTGGCGATCACGCCTGACCGCCTCGAGGCGTTGACACGACCTTGCACCTGGACTAGGGTGCCAGCCCTGATGCCAGGCGACTGTCCGGCCGAAAGGATCCCGGCTTCGATCGCAGCCCCGTGCGCCGTAGCGCAGCTACCGCCTCGAACGTTCACGACGTCCGCCGCTGGCCTGCCGGCCGTGCGATGCGGCCCTTGGGCCACCCTCCGGCGTTCGCCAGCGGGACGGACCGATGCCTGAGGCGCATGGAGGGCAGCACGTACGACATCCCCGCTCGGCGATGATGGACCCCGACCGCTTCCCGCTGGCGTGCCTGATCCACCGGGAGCGTGGCAGCAGGGCTTGGTCGCTGGAGAAGCTGGCGACAGCGGTCACCGAGGCGGCCGCGAGGGAGAGGACGTACTGTGGAGCAACCCGTCAGACGGTGTTCAACTGGGAGAGGGGGCAGATCCCGCACCCTGACACCATCCGTTGGATCGCGGCCGCGCTTGGTGTCCCCCTCGAGCGGCTCGCAGCTGTAAGAGCGGTTCAGATGAGGCTCACTCGTCGCCAACTGTTGCGCCATGCGGCCCTGGCTGGTGGCGTGCTCATGGCCCCGGGCGCCGCCGGAGTCATCGGTGGAAGCGGATTCCCATGGACTCCGCGTCCAGGCGAGACGGACGAGGTGATCGGCTACCTGCGCCGCGCCTTCTCGGAGTTCGACACCGCCGACTGGCTGTTCGGTCCGGCGCTGCTGCTCTCGACGGTCGATGCGCATCTCGGGTTGGTCCAGCATCTCCTGGCTGTCGCGACCGGGTACGAGAGATCCGAGCTGCTGAGCGTGGGAGCGCGATACGCCGAGTTCGCCTGCTGGCTCAATCAGGACAGCGGAAACGCTCCGGCGGCCGGATACTGGGCGGACCGCGCGATGGACTGGGCGCACGAGG
>JAQBPH010000528.1:0-6898 GCA_028287625.1 Chloroflexota bacterium
TGGACGTGGATGTGGACGCAACCGCGGACCGACTCCGAGCCAGCTTCCCGGCCCACTCGCGGATCTTGGCGTCCGGGTCAAGAGCGGCCAGGCGACAAGCGGCGTCAGGGCCCTCGCGCTCAGCGAGTCGTTCGAGGGCGGTGCGACGCACCGAGCCCCGAGGCCAGCCGAGGCCGATGGCGAGCAGACCTGAGGCGGCGGGTTCGCTCAGCGCCCCCAGCACGTCGAGCATGCCGGCCAGCGCCGCACCGGTGCCCGCAGCGTCGAGACGCTGCGCACACTCCCACACGTCCGCCCACTCCCCCGGGTGGAGGCGGACGAGCTGCGCAGCCGCCCAGCGGTGCAGCGGCGGCGGAACCTGGCGCACGAAGTTCAGCGGCCCACCGGCATCGTCGCCGGAGATCTCGGCGGTGTCCTCGGCGGTCTGGTCCCCCAGCTGGATCGTCACCCATTCCCCGTCCGACCAGCTGAGCGGCGCTGTCCATATGATGGTGGTGCCCTCGAGGAAACGGGTGGCCAGTTCGGTCAGCCCCGCCTCGTCGAGCACCCCGGACCCTGCAATGGCGGCGATGAGGCCAGCGGTGGCGCGCCGCCACCGCATGTCGGTGCATAGCAGCAGCGCCGTGTCCCCGGCCCCGGGTTGGCCGTCGCCGTGATGGTGGCGCCAGAGCATCTCGGCGTCGAAGGAGTTGGCGACGGAGGGCAGGCCGGCTCCAAGCGTCAGGGCAAGCCACAGGTCGTTGGGAGACTCCGCTCCGAAAAGGGCTGCAAAGTCCCCCAGGCGAGTCCGCGAAGTTGGTGGGTGGCCCAGCCAGGTAGTCTGACCCGCCATGGTCAACTGCCCCACCTGCCACCAGCCCGCGAGCAGCCGCGACGGCCGCGACCACCGTGGTCAGCAGCGCTACTTCTGCCGTCCCTGCCACCGAGACTTCACCGCCACGTCCGCGTCGGCGTTCTCGGGCTACCGCTGGCCGGCCGACGTCATCCTCACCGCCGTTCGGTGGTACCTCAGCTACCCCCTCTCCGCCCGGCAGGTCACCGAGCTCCTCGCCGAGCGCAGCGTCGACGTCTCGGCCCGGACGGTCCTCAGCTAGGCCAGTCGACACCAGCGGACGCGCGCGGTCGTCGTGGCCATGAGCGTCCTGGCCACGCGCCTCACCAAGAGCGGCTGAGCCTCAGATTCCCGGGGCCGCTCATGCCCACACACGTCGCTGCGGCGAGAACACCAGCCAACTTCGCGGACTCCTCAGCAGCGCCACTCCTGCCGTTCCTGTCACCGAGATTTCACCGCCGCGTCCGCGTCGGCCTTCTCGGGCTACCGCTGGCCGACCGACATCATCCTCACCGCCGTCCGGTGGTACCTGAGCTACCCCCCTCTCCGCAGAGCCTGGCCTCGGCGATCGAGGACTACCTCGCCTGGCTCGAACTCGACCGCCACGCGAGCCCGAACACCATCGACGCGTACCGGCGCGACCTCGCCGCCTTCGCCGGGTTCGCGCAGGGCCACGGGATCACCGCCGTCGTGGAGCTCGACCATGACCTGCTCCGCGCCTACCAGCGATCCCTGAGCCGCCGGCCGGCGGGCGCCCGGCGAGCTCTCGCCCCGGCCACCCGCCAGCGGCACCTCGTCTCCCTATGCTCCCTACTCCGCTTCGCCGCCCGCGAGGAGTGGCTGCCCGGCGACCTCGGGTCGACCATCGACCTCCCGCGGCTTCCCGAGCGGCTGCCCAAGCCCCTCGACGAGGCCGACCGCCTCACCCTGACCGCGGCACTGGGTGGGGACAGCCTGGTGGACCGGCGCCACCGGGCCCTCATCCTCTTCCTCCTCTCCACCGGCTGCCGCATCTCCGAGGCGCTCGGGCTCGACCGCCAGGACTGGGGTCACGACCGCGTCGTGGTGCGGGGCAAGGGCGACCGTGAGCATTCGATCCTCATCACCGAGAACGCCCGCCATGCGGTGGACGAGTACCTGGGCGCCCGCGGTGACTCCTCCCCCGCCCTCTTCGTCGGCCTCCAGCCGGCCAGCAAGGCGGCCACTGACAACCGGCTCACCCCGCAGGGAGCCCGCTTCATCTGCCGCCGGCTAGCGGGACGGCTCGGCATCCCGCCCTTCCATCCGCACCGGCTGCGGCACACCCTGGGCACGCTGCTCCAGGACCGCATCGGTGATGCGCGCCTCACCGCGGAGACGCTCGGGCACGCTGGTCTCGCGTCGGTCGCCGGGTATACGAAGATCAGCGACGCGCGCCGGCGGCAGGCGCTCGAGGCGGTCGAGGAGGCAGGGGTGTGACGCTGTACTCGGAGCAAGGACCACGACGCGCCGGCCCCCGAGGCACGCGCACAGCCGGGGACGATGATCATCAGCGCCCACCGGACCACATTCCGGGCCGACGTGCAGCTCCGGCACGGCGGTACGCGGCCATCTGGACGCGCGGTCAGCTCCACACACAGGCGCCGGCCGTTGCTTTGATGACCGACAAGGCGGCAAGCTTCGCTCCGTGAGTAGGCCACGAGTGATCCGCCCCAAGCCGCCGACTTCGGTCGACGAGCGGTCTGAGATGGACGATCGCAGTGTGACGACACTCACAGGCGCGGAGTTCACGGCTACCCAGGGCATCCCCGAGCAGCCGATGGGAGGATGGCTGTCGCCTGACGGCGTCTTCTGGCCGTGCCCAGAGTACGCGCACCTTCGGCTGGCTGCACACATCGTCGCTCGCCTCGGTCACCACTGGGACGAGGACGATGTGCAGAATGCTCCCGGTCCATGGCTGGAGCGGACGGGTTGGGTCCACTTCGACGCCGAGGGCCTGCCGGGCCGGATCGATGAGCCCGACTACACGCAAGCCCAGCTCGACACCATGTTCGATCTCGCCATGCGCCACGAGCAGATGCGGCGTCGGCTGATTCGCGAGCTCGCCCGTGTCGGCGCCGGAGATGGATAAGGCCGACCGGATCAGGGAGGCTGAGCGGCGATTCCGCGAGCTGGAGAGCGAGCGCAACCGGTACGACGTCTTGGTCGGCAAGCTGGAACGGGAGGCACGCTCCGATCCGGCGCAACAGCGTGACTTGGACGCGATGCGTGAGAAGGCCCGGCTCACACACAACCAGCTTCGCAAGGCGAAGCGCGCCGCCAATGGGCCGGCGCCGCGGGACCCGATTTGACGGGTGCGGCAACTCCCGGCGCGTGGAGCTTCAGCGCGGTCCGCGTCCACCGGACGGCGACGAAGCCGTCCATCGCAACTGGGGTAATCCCGACACAGCCAGAAGCTCGAGTACACGCGAGTCCATTCCATCTCGCCCGCGCATCGGGGCACGAAGGCGGAGTGTCAAGGACGCGTGGGGTGTTCCCGCCGTCCATGGCGTCGAGGCTGAGTGGGTTCGCCGCCAAGCGAGAGCGAACCCGTTGAGGAAGGCGACGAGGCCGACGCCATCGATCAGCTCGACATGTGCACGGCCGGCGAAGTGGCGCGCCCGGGGGCTGAAGGTGCCGCATGTCACGATCACGGCTCCGTCCGCTCCGTCCGTGGCCACGATGCCGGCTACCTCGCGGACGAGGCGGACGTCCACCTGCGGAGGCGATAGGCGGCCATGACGAGTTCCTTTCCATAAGCCGCTGGGCGTCGTTGCTCGCGGAGGGCAAACAGCCAGAGGATGACGAACAGGTTGGTCCAGATTCCGCCAGCGAAGCCGAGGAGCAGGCGATCCCTGAGGCTGCCTGGCCATGCCGCGCTGCAAGCAGGACGGTTGTGACGAGCGTGACCTCCACGATCACGAGCCCGGCGAGCGGGGGCAGCACGGCGAGACGACTACCGGCCGGTCGACCGGGTTCAGGCGCCGCGGAAGGGAGCGGATTCTCACGTGCACAGCAACTCGATCCACCCTTCGTAGGTCGTTGCGGCGGTGGAGCATCCTCGTTTCAGTCTGCTGACCCCCCGAGCCATCCATGGTCCGGTGAGGGGACTACGGCTGGATGTTCTGGTTGAGGCGGAAGAGGTTGGTGGGATCGTACGCCCGCTTCAGTTCACGGAGCCGCTCGAACTTGGCATCGCTGTACGCGGCGTGAGCCCGGTCCACCTCGCTCGTGAAGTTGACGTAGACGCCGCCGGTGCCGAAGGGCTCCAGAGCGGATGCGAACTCCCGCGCCCACGCGATATGGGTGTCGTCCTGGTCGGGGTCGTTCCAGAGCCCCACCACGTTGAAGCAGAAGGCCGACCGCCGGTCGCCGAAGGCGGTGGCGGTCTCGTCGACGCGCGCCACGGCGCCGCCCATGTGGTGGAAGTCGAAGGTGCTGGCGGGTGAGCTCATCGGCCGAGTGTGCTCCGCGATCACGTCGATCACGGAGTCGGTGAGAGCGGGAAGGTAACCGGCCTTCAGGTAGCACCGGATGCCGTACGGCACGTCCTCGTCCAGCATGGACTGCAGCTCCGGGTACGAGATCGGTCCCACCAGGTCCACGGCGGGACCGAGGTCACGCAGCGGCTTGATAGTGCGCTCAGCCTCAACGGGGTCGCCGGAGTGGCAGCCGGCTACCGCCATCGCGGGTTGCCCCCACATGTGCTCGGGGACGAAGTCGGCCTGGGGCGCTGTGATCGCCGAGAGCATCGTGGTGAAGTCGTCAGGCAGGTCGCGCACGTAGTCGGCGTAGAAGCGGAGCACCTCCGGCGTCCGGCTGCCGGGGAACAGCATCAGACCACCGACGACCGTGGTCACCGGATAGAGCAGGAACTCGAAGCTGGTGATGATCCCGAAGTTGCCACCCCCGCCGCGCACCGCCCAGAAGAGCTCCGCGTTCTCGTCGGCGCGGGCCCGGACGACCTCGCCGTTCGCGGTCACCATCTCCACACCGAGCAGGTTGTCGCAGGCCAGTCCGTGCTTGCGCATCAGCCAGCCGATGCCCCCGCCGAGGGTCAGGCCGGCGACGCCGGTCGTGGAGATCAGCCCGCCGGTGGTGGCGAGCCCATGCGCGTGGGCGGCGGCGTCGAACGCGCCCCACGTGGCTCCTCCTTCGACACGAGCCACGCGCGCGCGCGGGTCCACGGAGACACCCGCCATCGGCGAGAGGTCGACGACCACTCCGCCGTCGCAGGTCGAGAAGCCGGCGAAGCTGTGGCCTCCGCCGCGCACCGCCAGGAGCTGGCTGTCCTCACGAGCGAATTCGACGGCGGCGACGACGTCCTCGGTCGACAGGCACCGGGCGATGAGCGCCGGCGATCGGTCGATGGTGCCGTTCCACACATGGCGGTGTCGCTCGTAGCCATCCGTCCCTGGCACGACCAGCTCTCCGCGGAAGTAACGGCGGAGCCGCTCGCCGGCGCCGGAGGCCAGCACCCCGGGTTGAGACACGCTCATCGTCATTCCCCTCGTCCCTGGACGTTCGACCCCCTGCATCATGGCCGCGACGGGATCCGCTGTCTGTTCCCCAGGGAACACCGCCGGGAATCAGGCCCCCCGCGACACCGGCGGCCGGCCGCCGGGGCTGATCCAGTCGGGGTAGTCTCGGCGGAGGCGCTCCAGGTCGCGCACGGTGATGACGCCCTCGTCGACGCTGATGTGGTTGCTGGCCGCCAGCTTCGCGAGAGCCCCGTTGACCTTCGACCGAGTGGCCCCGACCATACCGGCGAGGGTCTCCTGGGGAACGCGCGCCGATATCCGAGTTCCGGCCTCACCGCTCTCGCCATGGAGCCCGGCGAGGTCGAGGAGGCGCCGAGCGACCCGGCCTCTCAGGTCCTCGTGAGCCGCCAGCATGATCACCTCCACATACTCGCGGACGAGGTCGGCAAGCCGGGTCATAATCCTCCGCATGGTGGCCGGGTGCCGCTCGAGGAAGGCGATGAGCGCATCACGCTCGATGGAGAGCGCGATACACGGCTCGGTGGCGACCGAATGGGCCACGCGAGGGCCACGGGTGGAGAACAGACCGGGTAGGCCGAAGAGCTGGCCCGCCACCATGACCTCGAGGACGGTCTCATCCCCACCGGGGGTCGGCATCGCCATCTTCGCCTGGCCGCTGACCAAGACCCAGATTGCGGTCGATTCCTCGCCGACCCGGTAGAAGAACGCGCCCTTGGCGAGACTGTGGCGGTGGACGGCCGGCAGCAGGGAACTCACCTCAGCGGGCGAGACATCCTGGAAGATGTCGGTCCGCAGGAGGATCGCCACCTCGTCCACACGGTCCATGCCCGTCCTCCGATAAGGTCGTCAGTGTGGCAGTGGACGACGGAGCCAGGCAACTGGTTCCTGTCGGGGCATGGGTTCCGCAGCAGCTGCTTGAACCGGAAGTGTCAGATCTCGTGCGAGGGTGCCAACTTTGCCTGTGAGCGCACCTCCGTTGTGGTCCTCGGGCCCTCCTATGCGGCCATCAGCAGCAGCTGTTGCTCCACCAGGCGGGCACGATGGAGTCGTCGCTGGTCTTCCAGCCGTGCCTGTTGGCCCATCCTGCGACGGCACCGGAAGTGGTGACGCAGTTCGTCGAAACACATTGGTGGGCTTTGTACTGCCGCTTCGTCGCCGCGATGCAGACAACCAACTGTCCGGAGGCCGACCGATGCCTCGAGGACATGCGCCGTCAGGCATCCGACCTCCGCCAGCCCAGACTGATGTGGCTCAGTCTCTTCTGCGAAGCGGGACGACGGCTGATGGCTGGCCAGTTCGAGGAGGTCCAGCACCTCATGCACGATGGCCTCAGATTCGCGCAGGCTACCGGAGGGCCAGACGCCTACCTGAGAATCCAGGTTATCAGCACCCTGCTAGGAGGCGACGAGCGAGGGCACCAGGCCGAGCTGGTCGAGCAGGTCGAGGCGGTCGAGGATCAGCCGCTGGCGCGCCACCCGGCCGCGCTCCACGGTGATGACGTTGATGTACTCCGCCTGCACCCGGCGGCCGGTCGGCGAGATATCGC
>JAQBPH010000537.1:0-3255 GCA_028287625.1 Chloroflexota bacterium
CCGATATCGGCAGACAGCGGAAGCCGCGCCATCAGGCTTTCTTCTTTATCCAGTAGCGGGTCACCCTTGAGCTTCGCCGCCCGCACGGCCTGGATCAGGTCGTCGTGCGACAGCGTCAGGCCGGTCGGGACCCCACCGAAGCGGATGCCCAGGGTGCCTGTCTCCACGGCACCGTGCGTCCCGTAGCGGGTCGACGCGCCGGCAAAGGCGGCGAGGTCGCATTCGCCGCTGCCGTCCACCCAGGTACTCGCCGTAACGGTCGCTGTGCCGTTGTGGTCATGCACTGCCGCCGACACCACCTGGCCTCCGTCGCGTGTCGCGTCCGTGATCGTGCTGTGGAAGAAGACGTCCACGCCGGAGCGCTTGGCAACTATGTCGAGACAGCGTTTGACCGCCTCCGGATCGTGAAGGGCCGCGACACCACGGAAACGCACCTGTTCCACGACGCCTCCGATGGCCCGCAGTTCGGCCAACAGTTGCTCCGCGACGCCGAACACAACCTGCCGCGAGTGTTCGGCCTCGGTATACAGGCCGCAGTACGTGGTGACGCTCTTCATGGTGGCCGCTCCGCCCAGGCAGCCGAACGACTCGAACAGGGCGGTACGGGCGCCAGCCTGGGCGGCTCCGACCGCAGCGGCCGTTCCGGCGGCTCCGCCGCCGACGACGGCCACGTCATACATGTGAGCGCTTGACGGCATATGTTCTCCGTTCATAAAGAGGCCGGCTCATGTGGCAGGCCCGCTGTGGGTAAGCGCCGGGTCCCGGCTGATTCAGGCCCCGTACATTGCGGGCGTGGCACCATCCTTGCTGACGGGCTGGCTCCCCAAGCCTCGACTGCCGACGGCTTCCACCCGTCGAGAGAGCCCATGGACGGTCACCGTGATCAGACGACTCCCACCAGGTTGTCGGGACCGGCTTCCTTGTGGTGGCGGAGCTCAGACGCTCGTGAGAGCTCACGGGCTCAGATTATGAGGCTCTTGTCGCTTCCCCACAGACCTGGCGAGGTGAGCCGGGCACTTGAGGCTGGCATTGGAGGATCGGGCCGTTACGCGGCCACGATGACCGTGAGCAGCTGGGGGGTGCTCACGCTCCTCGGGGATGGGCTCTCCGTGGGCCTCCAGGCCGGCGATGCGGACGGCGATGGCCTCGGCGGCGCGCTCTCGGCACTGCTCGAGCGGTGGTACGGTTACTCCATGACCAGGGCTGAGCTCCACGACTTGATCGAGGCCCTCCCCGAGGACCGCATCGAGGTGGCCGCCTGGGTCATGCGGCTCACCCCTGAGCAGTGGCGTGAGCTCGAAGGCCTCTTGGAGACCGCCCACATCCTCGCCGACCAGGAGTTCATGAGCGGCCTGCGGGACAGCATCGCCCAGGCTGACCAGGGACAGACGATCGACCTCGACGAGGCGCGCCGGAGACTCGGCGTCTGACGACGCTGGCGGACGCCTACCGCGTCCAGATCACCGAGCGGGCGCTCGAGATGCTCGCCGACGCGACCGCTGATCGCCGCGTGCGTCGTCTGCTTCTCGAGCGCGCCGAGGCCTTGGCGCACGACCCTGTCCAGCAGGGGAAGCCGCTGCGCGACGCGCTCCGCGGCTACCTCAGTGTCCGTGGCGCAGGGTCTCGCATCTTGATCGTGTCGCGGTGAATGGTCAGCCCGGCGGCCCTCGACACCGGCGCCTGGGATGCCCCGAGCAAGGACGGCCGCCGGTTGGCGGCTGGCGTGGTTCGGCTGCTCCAGCAACGCTCTGGTGTGGCAGCAGATGTTGGAGGTGCCACCCGACGACTGAGGGCGAACACTCCGACGCTTGCCGCGAACGCGGGCGGCGGCGTAGTCTGCCCGGTGATGTGGACCTCCGTGTCCCCCGACGCACGTTCCTCGCAGTCAGCGGCGCCCTGGCTGCCGGGCTCTGGCTGCCCACGGTGAGGGGCAGCCCGGCAGCCGCGGAGGCGCTCCACCGACGCGCCCAGCGCACCGCGGCGGGTGCCCGGAGCACCCGGCCCGCAGGGACCATCGCCGCGGCCACCGACCTCCTGACGCTGGCCGAGGTCGCCGCCCTCGCGCCGGGCGCGGCGCGCCGCTCGCTCCACCGCACCGCCTCGTTGGCGGCCGCGACGGCGGCGCTGGCCGCCCAGCGCGCACAGCGCCCGTCGAGCGGGTTCATCACCCGAGCCCGCGAACACGCCGACGCTGCGGGGGACGGCCCGCTGAGGGCGCAAGCGCTCGTGCTCCAGCGAGACGGTGAGGGGGTGGCAGGGCACATGATGGACGCCGGGAGCCAGGCCTCGGTGAAGCTCCTGCGCGCAGCCCTCCACGCCGCCGGGAGCGGACGAGACACGGCGTCGCTGAGGGCGGGGGTGCACTATCGGCTGGCGTGGGAACGGGCTACGTTGGGAGACGCCCACGGGGCGTTGCAGGAGCTTGAGGGCGCGGACGCTTCTGTGGCGTTGACGGGTTCCGCCCCGGACTACTTCGAGGACGCTGACATCAGGGGCGGCGCGGCGGCGGCCAAGCGGGGGAAGGCGCTGAGGGTGGCCCGCCGTCCCGTCGAGGCTGAGGCCGCGCTGGCGGAGGCGATGAGCACCCGCCTCCACCCTGCGGGCGCGCTGGTCGACATCGCCAAGGCACGAGCCGCCGCGGGGGACGTCGAAGGCGCCGTCGCGGCCTTGGAAGAGGGGTACCTCGCAGCCAGGACGGCGGAGGACCGGCGGGCGGCGCACCACGTCCGCACCGTCGCCGCCACCCTTCCCGACACCACCGCCACCCGGCAACTCCGAGCCCTCATCCGGGACTGAGCCGCCGTCAGGGCTGTCCTGCGAACCATTGGCCGGATGGTGTCGCAAGGGCGTTGCGAGGCATGCGGACGATGCGTCACGACGACTGGTCAGACCTGGTGCAGGTCGGGGATCAATCCACGCTGGCGAGCCGCGGCTTGAAGATGCGCCGGCAGCGCTCGGGCGTCCACGATGAGGCCGTCGAGCTCGATCAGCCAGGCGTAGGGATGATGCTCCAGCAACGCCCGCCTGCAGAACTCCGGGTCGTACTGCCCCGTCTTCAGCGTCTCGCGGATCAGCCTGGCCTTGTTCGCCATGGTGCCCTTGGCGACACCCGTGAAGGCGCAGAGCTGATCCACCGTCAGGGTGCGGGGTCTGCGAGCGGTCGAAGAGGAAGTTGATGCTGCCGACGGCATGAATGGCGGCGGCCGCCCAGATGCGAAGGTCGCCGCGAAGGAGCGGTGAAGGGCGCTTGCGGGC
>JAQBPH010000547.1:0-8942 GCA_028287625.1 Chloroflexota bacterium
CGATGCCGATGTGGATGACGGCGAGCGGGGCGCTGCTCACGGCGCCATGATGCACCGCCGCGGCGGCCTCGCGGGGAGGCACCCGCCGGTCCGGCCCCGGTGTGGTGATCCGGTGACGGTGGCCTCACGGGCCGGACACGGCCGTACCATGGCGAGCGTCATGGACGCTCCCGAGCGGCGGCGGCGCCGCCTCGTCACACCGGTCACCGGGCTGATCGCCGTGGCCGCCGTGGCGGCGGTGATGGCCGTCTCCGTCAGGGCGTCGGCCGCCGGTCCCGGGCCGCTGCCGGCCGCGGTCACCGTGCCCGCCGCCTCCGGCCACCCCGTCTCCGGCCCGCTCGCCGCCGCCGCCAACGCCGGCGACCCGAGCGCCATCGGCGCACCCGGAACCGAGGGCAGCGACGGCACCACCGCGGGCGGCGACCCCGGCGTCGACGGCTCCTCGGCCTCCGGCGGCGTCACCGCGCCCACCACCGACCCCAACGCCGCCGACGACCCCGAGGGCCAGTTCGGCGCCACCGACAGCTCGGGCACGGTGCTCGCCCCCAACCAGCCCGGCAGCACCGATCCCTCCCTGGGCATGACGCCCTGAGCTAGCGGCTCGCTGCCTCCCGGGACTCCGCGGGACTGGGATCCGCGGTCCCGCCCGGCTCCGCGGGACGCCGCCGCCGGCGCGGCCGGCGGATGCGCACCCGGTAGCTCACGCTGAGCAGCCGCTCGCCCGCGGTCCCTCCAGGTCCCCGCCGGGTGATCACCACGTAGACGACGATCACCGCGCCGATGAGCACGAGGAAGTCGCGAAGGCCGACGTGGCGGATGTGGAGCGCCGCATGGATGATGCGATCCGCACCGCTCACGATGGTGGTGACCACGCCGAAGTCGAGGATGAGGGCGAGCGCGAGCCGCCCCGCGCTCGGCACCCGCGACATCATCCCCTCGATCTCCTCGTCCCCACTGGGGACCCTGCGGATGGCCAGGTAGGCCCCCGCCCCCGCGGCGACCAGGAGCAGGCCGCTGGTGGCGAGGCGCTCGAAGTGGTGGAGGAGGTGCTCGGCGGGGGCGCCGACGGCGTACCCGATCCCCACCCAGACGGCCAGCCACGCCACCAGGGCGGGGACCGCGCCGCTGGCGAAGACGCGCACCGGCAGGCCGCTGGCGCCGGCCACCAGGGTGGCGTAGGTCCGGACCCCGGGGAGCATGCGGGTGACCGCGATGGAGCGGGCGCTGGACTGCTGCACCCGGGCGGTGGCGCGGTCGTAGGCCCTCTCCGCGTGCAGCTTCTCGGCGACCGCGCGCAGCCGCTCCGCGCCGAGCGCGCGAGCCCAGCCGAAGCCGCTGAGCGACCCCGCGATCATCGCGATCAGCGCCATGGGCAGGAAGATCCACGGGGCCACCGCGCCGGTCCCGATGAGCAGCCCGGCGAGGACCAGCAGCACCTCGTTGGGCGCGAAGGGGAGCGGCACCCCCACCTCGTCCAGGTAGAGGAGGGCGCAGAGCAGCAGGGTGGCGACGGTGCCGTTCAGCCCGTTGAGGAAGTTCACCGAGACCCCTTGTCGGGTGCGGTCGAGGGGGCCGTGGCCCGCCCCAGGATACGAGCCGGGACCGGGACGGAGGACCGCCGGGAAGGGGCCTCGGTACGCAAGATCGCCACCAACACCACGTTGAAGCGAGTGCGGAGGGGAACCGGACACCGGATTTCCCGTGACGGATTTTTCAGGAAGGGGAGCACGAACGCTCATGAGACTGTCCGGATCCAGGTTCACCATGGGGCTCACGGCGCTGCTGGTCGGCGCCGCGTCCGTGGTGTTGGCCATCGGGGGCGACGGCGCCAACGTGGGCGCCGCCACCGCGGCGGCGGCCAACAGCAGCGGCCCGCACGACGTCGTCGTCCAGACCATGGACTCGTGCAAGTCGCCCCTCGACGGGGCGAAGTACGACCTTCTCAGCTCGACCGGCGGCCCGACCGGCATCATCGCCGGCACCTTCCCGCCGGGCTCGGGCTCGGTGACGCCCGGCATCACCTGCCCGGTGCAGCAGGGCAACTGCGCCACCGTCAGCAAGGGCTGCCTGGTGTTCAAGGGCGTGCCGCCCGGCGACTACCGCCTGCGGCAGACGCTGACCCCGCTCGGCAACGCCACCAACCCGGACGGCTACGCGCCGTGCAACAGCGGCAGCGCCTGCCGCTGGGAGACCGCCGACGTCACCGTCAACCCGGACGGCAGCGTCGCCGGCCAGGTCACCAACATGGCCCCCACCGGGAAGCCCACGCAGTTCCCCAACGATCCCAACCACGCGAAGTACTACGCGGGGACGACCGCCGACCCGATCGTCTTCCACGACTTCGGCCTGGCCCACCCCGGGTTCGTGCAGCCCAACGGTGCGGCCAGCACCCCGTGCGACAGCGCCGGTGCCAACGTCCCCGACGGCACGCCCGCTGACGCGGACGACTGGTCCACGGGCACCCCGGGCAGCTCCTGCCGCGAGACCCCGGCGAACGAGGGCAGCTGCAAGAGCCCCGTCAACTTCACCACGAACCCCGCCTGGAGCAAGGTGGGCTTCCCCTGGCAGTGCGAGACCAACCCCGTGGCCGCCCCGGTGCACCTGGTCTCCATCGTCCTCAACGCGTCGACCCCCAGCCCGGGCGCCTTCGAGCCCTTCACCGTGACCCTGTCCAGCGGCGGCATCGCCCAGTCGCTGACCAGCTCCTACATCGACGCCAACGGCAACTCCCAGCCCGAGACGGTGATGACCGTGAGCGGTGGGCCCACCAGCTTCACCGTCGTGCTCGGCCATCCCGGCACCCAGACCATCAGGGCGATGAACGGCTCGACCGCCGTGGCCGTCGGCACCGTCGTCGTCAGCACCGGCAACGGCAGCTTCGTCGGCAACCTCTACCACGACGTCCTCGGCCGCAACGGCGATGCCGCCGGGGTCGCCTACTGGACCCAGCGGCTGGACGGCGGCGCCAGCCGCGCCGGCGTCGCCAGCTTCTTCGTCGACTCGACGGAGGCGCACGGCCACATCGTCGACGCCGACTACCAGCTGATGCTCGGCCGGACCCCGGACGCCGGGGGCCGCGACTACTGGATCGGCCGGCTGAACGCCGGTGCCTACAACGAGTCGCTGCTCGGCCTCATCGGCGGCAGCCCCGAGTTCTACACCGTGCCCAGCCGCGGTCAGGGCAACGACACCGGCTTCGTCAAGGCCCTGTACCAGGTCCTGCTCAGCCGGGCGCCGCAGCAGTCCGAGGTCGACTACTGGGTCCATGCCATCGCCACCGGCACCCCGCGCTCGGCCATGGGCAACAACTTCGCCTTCTCCCACGAGTTCCACACCACCGTGGTGAGCGGCTGGTACAGCCGCTACCTCCACCGGACCGCCGATGGCGGTGGGCTCGCGTACTGGAGCGGCAGCCTCGACCACGGTCAGAGCGACGACGTGGGCGCGGTCATGCTCCTCACCTCCGACGAGTACTTCGGGGAGAACGCCCGGTACTAAATCCTCCGCAAGGTGCGGTGGTGGCCCCGGCCGGCGTGGCCGCCGGGCCATCGCCGCACCGATCGGTTCGACCCGGAGGGGAGGGGCCCGGCGTGGGCTCCCTCCCCTTCGCCGTCTCCGGGCTACCGGCCGCGCTGGTCGCCCCACAGCAGGATGTGCAGCCGCGGGGTGAGGTGGAAGCCGCGCTCGAGCGCCGGCCCGGTGAGCTCGCGCATCCGCGCCATCACCACCTCGGCGGTGGTTCCCTCGGGCATGACGAACACCGGCTCGAGGCGGTGCGCCGCCGCCACCGCCGCCACCTCGTCGAGCTCGGCCGCCGCGGTGACCACGAACTTGAACACCGCCCGGCCGGTGTCCCGCAGCGCCGCGAGCGCCGCCGGGCGGATGCGCACCGCCTCGGCGATCCCCGAGTTGGCGAGCTTGGGGGAGACGTTGAACGCGGCCACCCGCGCCGCCAGCTCAGGCGGCGGGGCAACCGTGCCGTTGGTCTCCAGCTCGACCCGCCATCCCCGCTCCTGAGCGCCGGTCAGCAGCGGCAGCAGCCCGCGCGCCTGCAGCAGCGGCTCGCCGCCGGTCACCACCAGCATGTCAACGCCCATCGCCTCGACCGCGCTCAGCACCGCGGCCGTGTCGAGGCGGCGCAGCTCCCGCTCGGGCCGGAAGCGGCTCCAGTCCCAGGTGTAGGGGGTGTCGCACCAGGAGCAGTCGAGGTTGCAGCCGCCCAGCCGCACGAAGGCGCAGCGCCGGCCCAGCGACGGCCCCTCGCCCTGGAGGGTGGGCCCGAAGACCTCGGCGACGGTGAGCACGGTCAGGCCCCGGCGGCGGTCTCGTAGGCGGTGGGGTCGGCCACGCCCGCGAGGGTGAAGGCCTCGCGCCGCTCCACGCAGGTGCCGCAGCGCCCGCAGTGACGCTCGCCCCCGCGGTAGCACGACCAGGTGCGCTCGAACGGCACGCCCAGCCGGTGCCCGGCGCGCACGATCGCCGCCTTGTCGAGGTGGAGGAACGGGGTGACCAGCATGTCCGCCGGGGCGAACCCCTCGGTGGCCAGCGTCTGCATCCTCCGGTAGGCGTCGACGAAGGCGGGGCGGCAGTCCGGGTAGACGGGATGGTCGCCGGCGTGGAAGGCCGCCGCCACCGTCGCGGCGCCCTCGGCGACGGCGACGGCGTGGGCGAGGGCGAGCATCACCGCGTTGCGGTTGGGCACCACGGTGATCCGCATGGTCTCGTCCGCGTAGTGACCGTCGGGCACCTCGACGGCGGCGTCGGTGAGCGCCGAGCCGCCGAGCAGCCCGCCCAGCGAGCCGAGGTCGACGCAGTCCCAGCGCGCTCCCAGCCGCGCGGCGCAGGCGCGCGCGTCGTCGAGCTCGCGCCGGTGCCGCTGGCCGTAGTCGACGGAGACGAGGTGGAGGGGGGCGTGGCCGCGGTCGTGGAGGAGGTGGGCGAGAGTCACCGAGTCGAGACCCCCGGAGACCAGCGCCACCGCACCGCCCACCCGGGCCCCCGCCTCTGTCGTGGCGCCCGGCACCCCGGTCATGGGTCCTTCCCCGCCTCGCCCACCGGCACCGATCCTCGCACATAGTCGACGCCGGCGTCGCCCAGCCGTTCCCGCATCACCTCGAAGGCCTCGGGGTTGCAGTCGACGAGCACGAAGCGGCGTCCCAGCCGGCGGGCGACGGCGCCGGTGGTGCCGCTGCCGGCGAAGAAGTCGAGCACGCAGTCGCCGGGCCGGGACGAGGCGGTGAGGATGCGGCGCAGCACCGCCTCCGGCTTCTGGGTCGGGTAGCCGGTCTTCTCCCGCCCCGTCGGCGAGACGATGGTGTGCCACCAGACGTCGGTGGGCAGCTTGCCCAGCTCCGCCTTGGCCGCGGTCACCAGGCCGGGCGCCATGTAGGGCTCCCGGTCGACCTCGGCGCTGTCGAACCAGTACGCCTCCGGGTCCTTGACGTAGACGAGGATGTTGTCGTGCTTGGCCGGCCAGCGCCGCCGGCTGCGCGCCCCGTAGTCGTACGCCCAGATGATCTCGTTGAGGAAGCGCTCGCGGCCGACGAGGCCGTCGAGGAGCACCTTGACGTGGTGCACCTCGCGATAGTCGAGGTGCACGTACAGGGTGCCGGTGGGACGGAGCACCCGCCACGCCTCGCGCAGCCGCGGCTCGAGGAACGCGAGGTAGTCCTCGTGCACGTCGCTGTAGGCGCTGACGCCGGTGGTCTCGGTGCGGTAGCGGCGGCCCCCGAAACCGGTGCGGTCGCCGCCGCCGTCGCTGTGCACGGTGCGCATCGAGGTGCGCCGCTGCACCCGCCCGGTGTTGAACGGCGGGTCGATGTACACCAGCGCCACCTCCGCGTCGGGCAGCCGCCGCAGCACCGCGAGGTTGTCGGCGAGGTGGACGCAGCCGCGGCCGGGGCCGGGGAGCGCGAGCGGCGGTGCGGGGAGGGCGCTCAGCTGCGCCAGCGCACCAGCGGGGGGGCGCCGTTCACCACCCCCTGCAGCGGCTCTCCCTGCATCGCCCGGGTCAGGTTCGCGGCGATCATCGAGAAGATGCGCATCCGCGACTCCGCGGTGGCGCCGCCGACGTGCGGCGAGAGCAGCACCCGGTCGCTCCGCCGCAGCGGCGACCCGGGGTCGAGCGGCTCGGTGGCGAACACGTCGAGCGCGGCGCCGCCCAGCGCGCCGGAGTCGAGCGCCGCGATCAGCGCCTCCTCGTCGACCAGGCCGCCGCGGCCGGCGTTGACCACCACCGCGCCGCGGGGCATCCGTGCCAGCCGCCCGGCGTCGAGCAGGCCGCGCGTCTCCTCGGTGAGCGGTACCACGAGCACGAGGACGTCGCTGCCGCGGATCAGGTCGTCGAGCTCGCGATGGGTGGCGCCGTGCTCCTGCTCGGGGGGGCGGCGGCGCCGCGACCAGTAGGAGACGTCGCACCCGAAGGCGGCGAAGCGCGCCGCGCACCGGCTGCCGATGTCGCCGAAGCCGACGATGCCGACCCGCTGCGCGCCGAGCTCGCGGCAGCCGCGCTCCGCCGCCTCGAGCTGGGGCCAGCGCCCGGCGCGCACCTCCGCATCGGCCCAGGTCATCGCGCGGAGCACCGACAGCGCGGCGGCGACGCACCACTCGGCGACGCCGGTGGCGTTGGCCCCCGGGGTGCTCGCCACCGGCACGCCCGCCGCGGCCCAGGCGGCGAGGTCGATCGAGTCGGTGCCCGCCCCGGCGTTCTGGATGTAGCCGATGCCGCGGGCGAGCGCCGCCTCCTCCGCGCCGAGCCGCAGCGCCGCGCTCCAGTCGGCGAGCACCACGTCGGCGTCGCCGAGCACGGCGCGCACCCCGTCCTGGTCGCGGCTCGGCGGGATCGCCACGTCGATGCCGGCGCCGTCGAGCAGGGTGACCATCTCGGGGGGGACGGCGGGGGCCAGCGCCGCCAGCCTCAACCGCCGGCCGTCGCCACCCGCCATGTCGCACCTCCTCCTCGTCATGACCCGCCGGGCCACATGTTAAAGAGCCAGGCGGTCGAGCCAGGGCAGCAGGGCCGCGAAGCGGGTGCGGAGCAGCAGCTGGTGGCCGCCGGCGACGCTGCGCCGCTCCGCCCGGGGCAGCAGCGCCGCCCAGCGGTCGCCGTCGGCGGCGGCGACGCTGCGGTCGTCGGGAGCGGTGAGGATCAGCGCCGGAGCGCCCGGCCAGGCGGCAAGGCCGGCGAGCTCGGCCTCGGTGGCGGGGTCCCAGAGGACCGCGCGCGCGGTGCCCCAGTAGCTGGGCAGGGTATGGCGCAGGTAGTCGGCGATCACCGCGCGGGGGAAGGTGCGCGACCGGACCGGCAGGGTGATGGCCGGCCAGGCGGCCTGGACGGTGCGGTAGGCCAGCCGGCGGCGCCGCCGCCGGTCGGCGTCGTGGGTGCGCCGGCTGCTCGGTGGCATGCCCCGGTCGCGGGCGGGGAAGGGGGTGGCGACCAGGGCGAGGGCGGTGACCCGCTCCGGCCGCCGCGCCGTCCAGAGGGCGGCGAGCACCCCGCCGAGCGAGTGGCCCACCAGCACCACCCGGCCGCCGGGCGCGGCCTCCTCGACCGCGGCGTCGAGGTTCTCGAGGTGGAAGGGACGGCCGTAGTCGAGCGGGGGCTTGTCGGAGTGGCCGAAGCCGCCGAGGTCGGGGGCGACCACGGTGAAGCGGTCGCGGGCGCCGGAGGCGAGGCCGTCGAAGTACCGGCCCGAGCCGCCCAGGCCGTGGACGGCGACGACCACCGGCCCGGTGCCCGCGGTCCACACCCGCAGCCGTCCCCAGGGGCGCTGCAGGGAGTGACCCCGCAGCGCCCTCACCGGGCGCTCCGGGTCAGGGAGCCGGCGGCGGAGGAGGGATGCCGCTGAGGTCGGCGCGGCGCTCCAGGTACTCGGTGCGGTTCACCTCGCCGCGGGCGTAGCGCAGGTCGAGCTCGTCGAGCCCCGGCGAGCGGAGCGGCGGAGGCGCGTGGTGGGGGGTCTGGGCGCGGGCCTGCAGGAAGGACCGCGCCAGGTAGACGACCGCCGCGATCACCAGGAGGACGGCCACGAAGCGCAGCACCATGGCCAGCACCAGCTGCCATTCGCTGACCTGGTGACCCGCGAAACCCGGGCCTCGGAAGGCCGGTCTCGTGAACATGGACATGCTCCTCTTCTCCATCGCGGCGGGACGCTTTCGACCAGTATGGGATGTTCCCCATAACCACCGTGTAACCTCCGCCGCGTACCCTCGAGGCGACGTGTCCGAGAGCCTCCGTCCCGCGGCCCGCCGCGCCACCGTAGCCGACGTCCCGGTGCTGGCGCGGTCGCTGGCGCGGGCCTTCGTCGACGACCCGGTCTTCCGCTGGCTGTTCCCCGCCGGGCACTCCCGCGTGGAGCGGAACGCCGCCTTCTTCACCATGGAGCTCCGTCACGTCCACCTGCGCCACGACGAGGTGTGGACCGCGCAGGAGGGAGCGGCGGCGGCGCTGTGGGACCCGCCCGGCGGGTGGAGGGTCCCGGCGTCCACGATGGCCCGCCAGGTCCCGACCATGCTCCGCCTGCTCGGCCCCCGGCTGCCGCGGTCGTTGCTCGGGCTCGGCCGGATCGAGTCCCGCCATCCCCGCACGCCGCACTGGTACCTCGCGATCCTCGGCACCGACCCGGCGTCGCAGGGCCGCGGGCTCGCCTCCGCGTGCCTGGCGCCGGTGCTGTCCCGGTGCGACGCGGAGGGGACCGACGCCTACCTGGAGACCGCGACCCCCGCGAACGTGCCCTTCTACGAGAGGCACGGCTTCACCGTGACCGGCGAGGTGACCCTGCCGCGCGGCCCGATGCTCTGGCTGATGACCCGCGCCCCCGGCGGCCGCTGACCCGAAGCGGCGGGGCGGTGCGGAGCCGGGGCAGCGCCTAGACTTGCACGCGACCGTTCGGGCCTCGGGGGAGGGAGTGAGCGTGATCCCGGTGACCATCCCTGCGCCGGTG
>JAQBPH010000588.1:0-5294 GCA_028287625.1 Chloroflexota bacterium
GGGGCGTCCAGGACGCCCTCGCCGCGCTCCGCCCGGGCCTGTCCGGCGTCACCATCGACACCGGCGTCTACCAGGCGCAGTCGTTCGTCGACACCGCGGTCCACGACCTCGGCGTCACCGGGCTGGCGAGCCTCGCCCTGCTCGTGCTCGTGGTCGGGCTGCTGCTGCTCTCCTGGCGGCGGGCGCTGATCACCGTGGTGGCCGCGCTGCTGTCGCTCGTCGCCGCCGCCTACGTGCTCTACCTGCGCGGCACCACCTTCAACCTCATGGTGCTGGGCGGCCTGGCGATGGCGCTGGGCGTGGTCGTCGACGACGCCGTCGCCGAGCTGGGCGTCGTCCGCCGCCGGCTGCGCGAGCACCGCGCCTCGGGCGCCTCGACCTCCATCGCCACGGTCATCGCCGAGGCCTCGGGCGCGGTGCGCGGCCCGCTCCTCTACGGGACGCTGGTGGCGCTGCTGGCGCCGCTTCCCCTGCTCTTCCTCAACGGAGTGGCGGGGTCGTTCGCCCAGCCCATCGTCCTCTCGTACGCGATCGCGGTGGCGGTCTCGACCGTGGTCGCCCTCGCGGTCACCCCCGCCCTCGCCTCCCTGCTGCTGCGCGGCGGGACGGCGGAGCGGACCAGCCCTGCGCTCCGCCTCGCCCACCGGGTCTTCGACGCGACCGTGGCGCGGCTCATCAGCCGGCCCCGCGCGGCGTACGCGACGCTCGCGCTGCTGCTGGCAGTGGGATTGGCGGTGGTCCCGCAGCTCACCACCCGGGCGGCGCTGCCCACGCCGCAGGACCGCAACGTGCTGGTCCGCTGGCAGGCCGTGCCCGGCACCTCGCTGACGGAGATGGACCGCATCACCACCGCCGCATCGGCGGAGCTGCGCCACGTGTCCGGCGTGCGCGACGTCGGCGCCCACGTGGGCCGCGCGCTCGCCTCGGACGAGGTCGTCGATGTCAACGCCGGCGAGATGTGGGTGAGCCTCACCGACTCCGCCGACTACGATGCCACCCTCGCGCGGGTCCGGGGCGTCCTCCACGGCTATCCCGGTCTGAGCACCCAGATCGAGTCGTACACCCAGGACCGGGTCGACGCCGTCAACGCCGGCGCCGGCACCGGCAGCGACCTGGCGGTGCGGGTGTACGGCACCGACCTGGCGATGCTGCGCAGCACCGCGCAGGACGTCGGTCGCCAGATCGCCAAGGTGAACGGCGTGGTCCAGCCCAAGCTGCAGGAGCAGCCGCAGCAGCCCACCCTCGAGGTCGAGGTCGACCTCTCCGCGGCGCAGAAGTACGGGCTGGCTCCGGGCGACGTGCGGCGGGCGGCCTCCACCTTCTTCGCCGGGACCCTGGTCGGGAACCTGTACCAGGACCAGCGGATCTTCGACGTGGTGGTGTGGAGCACGCCCTCGACGCGGTACGCCCCCGCCAACCTCGCCGATCTCCGCATCGACACCCCTGGCGGGGAGCAGGTGCGCCTCGGCGACGTGGCCAGCGTCAAGGTGGTCCCGTATCCGACCCAGCTGAGGCACGACGCCAGCTCGCGCTACGCGGAGATCGACGCGCAGATCGGCGGGCGGGACGTCGACGCCGTGCTCCGCAACGTGCGCAGCAGGGTGGCGGCGATGCCGATGCCGCTCGAGTACCACGCGGAGGTGCTCTCGCAGCTGGCGCAGCAGCAGGGCCAGGACCGGACCATGGCCGGCCTCGCCATCGGGACGGCCATCGTGATCTTCCTGCTGCTGCAGGCGGCGTTCGGCAGCTGGCGGCTGGCGGCGCTGGCCTCGCTGATGCTGCCGCTGTCGCTGGTCGGCGGCGTCGCCGCCAATCTCCTCGCCGGCGGTGACCTCTCGCTCGCCGCGCTGCTCGGGCTCTTCACGGTGCTGGGTCTGACGGCGCGACACGTCGTGGTGCTCATCTCCGGCTACCAGCGCCTCGAGGCGGTCGAGGGGATCGCCGACCGGGGTGGCCTGGTGCTGCGCGCCACCCGCGAGCGGGTCGGCCCGATCATGCTCACCGCGGCCGCGACGGCGGCGGTGCTCCTTCCGGTGCTGGTGGCGGGCAGCCGCGCCGGCACCGAGGTCCTGTACCCGATGGCAGCCGTGGTCCTGGGTGGCCTGGTCAGCTCGACCCTGGTCACCCTGGTGGTGGTGCCGTCGCTGTATCTGCGCTTCTCGCCCGCCGTGATGGTGACCGTCAGGGGGGTCCCTCGGTCCCGCCTGCGGCCACGCGGCGAGCGTGTGGTCACGAGCTCGCCAATGGGGGAAGGTTGAGATGCACCGCCGCAATCACTGGGTGGCCGCCGCTCTCATCGTGGTCGGCCTCGGCCTGACCGGGTGCGGCACGACCAAGGCTGACTACGGCGAGGTCAGCCAGGGCGGTCCCGCGCACGTCGAGCCGGTCAAGGGCACCGATCTCAACCGGGTGACCCTCACCTCCGACGCCGCCTCGAAGCTCGGCGTCCAGAGTGCGCCGGTGGAGGCCGGCGTCATGCCGGCCAGCGCCGACGTCGCCGGCGCCGCCCCGCAGACGACCGTCCCCATGAGCGCGGTCATCTACGACAAGGACGGCAACACCTGGGTGTACGTGGTCACGGGGGCGCTCACCTACCAGCGCCAGGCGGTCGGCATCGCGCGGGTCGACGGCGACAACGCGGTGCTGAGCTCCGGTCCCGCTCCGGGCACCAGGGTGGTGACCGTGGGCGCGCAGGAGCTCCTCGGCGCCGAGCTGGGCGTCGCAGGGGAATGACCACGCCGGGGGGGAACCGCACGCTGATGCGGTTCATCGTCAGCACCAGTCTGCGGTTCCGCTTCCTGGTGGTCGCGGCCGCCACCGCCATGATGGTGGTGGGAATCCTCCAGATCCAGAACATGCGGGTGGACGTCTTCCCTGAGTTTGCGCCGCCGCGCGTCCAGATCCAGACGATCTGCCAGGGCCTCTCCACCGCGGACGTGGAGGCGCTGGTCACCGTCCCGCTCGAGCAGGCCCTGAACGGGATCAAGGGCCTCGACGTCATGCGTTCCAAGTCGGTGCCCCAGCTCTCCGCGATCGACATGATCTTCAAGCAGGGCGCCGACGAGCTCCAGGCCCGCCAGCTCGTCCAGGAGAGGCTGTCGACGGTGGTGAGCAGCCTGCCCACCTGGGCGTCGCCCCCGGTGATGCTGGCCCCGCTCTCGGCGACCGCCCGGGTGATGCAGATCGGGATGTCCTCGACGGAGCACACCCAGGTGGCCATGTCGATGATGGCGTACTGGACGGTCAGGTCGCGGATGCTCTCGGTGCCCGGGGTGGCCAACGTGGCCATCTGGGGAGAGGAGCTGCAGATGCGGACGGTCCAGGTCAAGCCCGAGGAGATGCAGGCGAAGAAGGTGACCCTCGAGGGGGTCATGGAGGCGACCTCGGCCTCCGTCGACACCGGCCTGCTGCGGTTCTCCAGCGGCAATGTGATCGGCACCGGAGGCAACGTCGAGACCGCCGGGCAGCAGATCAACATCCGGCACGTCATCCCGGTCGTGACCCCGGCGGACCTCGCCCGGGTCACGGTGCGGAGCACCGACGGCACGCCGGTCCCGCTCGGCCAGGTGGCCGACGTGAAGGAGGACCACCAGCCGCTCATCGGCGACGCCATCGTGGGCGGCTCCACCGGCCTGATGCTGGTGGTCGAGAAGCTGCCGTGGGCGGACACCGTCAAGGTCACCCAGGGGGTGGAGGAGGTGGTGCGGATGCTCCAGCCGGGCCTCCCCGGGATCACCTTCGACACCAGGATCTTCCAGCAGGCGGACTTCATCCAGACCTCCATCCACAACCTCACGCAGTCGCTGCTGCTGGGCTTCGCGCTGGTGGTCGCGATCCTCCTGCTCTTCCTCTTCGAGTGGCGGGTGGCGCTGATCAGCCTGCTCACCATCCCGCTGTCGCTGATGGCGGCGATGCTGGTGCTCTACCTGCGCGGCGACACGGTCAACACGATGACACTCGCCGGGCTGGTGATCGCCCTGGGGGCGGTGGTCGACGACGCCATCATCGACGTCGAGAACATCCTCAGACGGCTGCGCGAGGCGCGTCGCTCCGGCAGCGAGGTCTCGACGGCGAGGATCATCCTCGACGCATCGCTCGAGGTGCGGAGCCCGATCGTCTACGCCACCATGATCATCGTCGCCGCGGCGATCCCGGTGTTCCTGCTCCAGGGGCTGACCGGGTCGTTCTTCCAGCCGCTCGCGATCTCCTACACGCTGGCGATCGTGGCCTCGATGGCGGTGGCGCTGACCGTGACCCCGGCGCTCACGCTGATCCTGCTGAGCCGGACGCGGGTGGAGCGGCGCGAGTCGCCGGTGACCCGCTGGCTGCAGCGCCGGTACACCGCGCTCCTGTCGCGCATCGTGGTGCGACCGCGCAGCGTCTACGCCGGCTTCCTGGCGGTCGCCGCGGCCGCGGTGCTGCTGCTCCCGCAGATGGGGTCGAGCTTCTTCCCCACCTTCAAGGAGCGCGACTTCCTGATCCACCTGCTCACCACCCCCGGCACCTCCGCCCAGGAGCAGGACCGGATCGTCATCAACCTCGGCAGGGATCTGAGCAAGGTCCCCGGGGTGCTCAGCTTCGGCAGTCACATCGGCCAGGCGTACCAGGGCGAGGAGGTTGCCGGCGTCAACTTCGCCGAGAACTGGCTGAGAATCGATCCCAACGCCGATCTCGACAGGACGCTGGCGGGGGTGCGCCAGGTCATCGCCAAGTACCCCGGCGTCTACCGCGACGTGATGACGTACCTGAACGAGCGGATCGAGGAGGTGCTCACCGGTGCGAAGGAGCCGATCATCGTCCGGGTCTACGGCCAGGACCTGACCGTCCTCCGGCAGGAGGCGGCGCAGATCCAGCACCGGCTGTCGAACATCAAGGGCATCGCCGACGACCACACCGACCTGCAGTTCGACACCCCCCAGATCCAGGTGGAGGTCGACCTCGCCAAGGCGGCGGCCTACGGGCTGAAGCCGGGTGACGTGCGCCGCGCCGCCTCCACCCTGGTCGCGGGCGAGGAGGTCGGCGACATCTTCCGCGACGGCAAGGCCTACGACACCGTCGTCTGGAGCACCCCCGAGACCCGCTCCAGCGTGGCGAGCATCAGCGAGCTGCCCATCGACACCCCCTCGGGCAGGGCGGTGCGGCTCGGCGACGTGGCCACCGTGAAGGTCCAGCCCAATCCGAGCTCGATCGACCGTGAGAACGACTCCCGGAAGATCGACGTGGCCGCCTCGGTCCGGGGTCGCGATCTCGGTTCGGTGGTCGCCGACGTGAGGAAGGCGGTGGACGGCATGCAG
>JAQBPH010000592.1:0-2626 GCA_028287625.1 Chloroflexota bacterium
GGTGGTCGCCGTGGCGCGCGGCCTCGCCATCGCCGCCGTGGGGCGGGTCGCCGGTGGCCGGCGCGGGCGCGCCGGGCTCGCATGGCTGGTCCTGGCCGGCGCGCTCGCCACCATCCTGCCCTCGACCGGCTCCCGTGACGTCGCCGCGGCCGTCACGGCACCGCCGCAGGCGTCCGCGGTCGCCCCCACCGACCCGGCCACCGCCCCCGCCGTCGGCGGCGCCACCGAGACGCTGTCTCCCCCGCGACCGAGGAGCACCTCCGGCGGGACCGAGTCGGTGCCGGCATGGGTGCTGCTGTGCGCCGTGGAGACGAACCTCGAACGGGACGCGGCGGCGACCACGGACGCGCCCGCGGACCCGACCACCGCCGCCGGCACCGCACACAGCGCGGGCCTCGCCGCTGAGGAGGCGCTGTACCGCGCGACCGCGGCCGACCCCGCCGCCTCGACGGCGCTCTCCGACGCGGCGACGCGCACCGGCGACGCCGATGTGATCGCCGCGGTGAGCACCGACCTCTCCGTCGCCCACGCTCTCATGGACCAGCAGACCGCCGCCGACGCCACCCTGCGGTCGGTGCTGTCGCAGTACGGCTCCCTGGCGGCGTCACAGCTCAGCGCGATGAGCCTGGGGGCCGCGTTGATCACGCCGCTGGTGGGGGTCGTCACCCAGGGCTTCGGGCCCAGCGACCTCGCCATGGAGCCCTCCCGCTCGGTCCGCGGCGTCTGGTACCCGCACTTCCACAGCGGTCTCGACCTGGCCGCGCCGATGGGCACGCCGGTGCACGCCGCGGCGGGCGGGGTGGTGCTCTTCGCCGGCGCCAGCAGCGACGCGGCGGGGCGGCTGGTCGGATACGGCAGGTACGTGGTCGTCGCCCACAAGAACGGGTACGCGACCCTCTACGGCCACCTCTCGAGCATCGCGGTGCACGCGGGTGACACCGTGCACCAGGGCGACACCCTGGGCGGCGAGGGCTCGACCGGAAACTCCACCGGGCCGCATCTCCATTTCGAGCTGCGCTTCAACGGCGACCCGGTGGACCCGCTGCCGTACGTGCGGTCGCAGCTCTCCGGCGGCACCGCGCAGTGACAGACGGGTGACAGACCGTGGAAACCCGCAAGACTGCCAACCGCAACGGCGTTCCACGGATGTGCGCGCGTCCACAGGGACGCAGACTCGCACCGACTGCGGGCCGGCGCCCTCGGCCGAACTCCCACCGCGAGCCGAGTGAGCACACCGTGAGCGTACGCACCGCCCTCCCCCGACTGTCCACGGCGCCCGGGTACGCCCGCCGGCTGCTGATCGTCCTCGTCGTCGCGCTCGCGGCGACTGCGGCCACGGTCGGGGTCCGGGCGGTGGCGCATCGCGTCAGCGCGCCGGCCGCCGGCACCGTCGCGCCCTCGGCGTTCCCCACCAGCCCCGCGATCGAGCAGCGGTGGGGCATCCGCTTCACCCGGGTGAACATCCTCGCGGACAGCGGCATCATCGAGGTCCGCTACATCGTCCTCGACGACGGCAAGACCGGCCGGATGCACTCCGGCAAGACCGCGGATCTCCCCGTCGTCCACTCCGAGACATCGGGCCTGGACATCAGGGGCAACTCGGCGCTGTTCCACATGCACACCGACAACAGCGGCTCGTCGTCGGGCCACGCCTTCAGCATCCTCTACGGAAACGCCAACGGCGCCGTCACCCCCGGGTCGGCGATCACCATCATCCTCGCCGACGGGCTCCGCCTGGAGCACGTCCCGGTCGCCCGGTAGCCGGTGAGGGTCCGCGGGGCGCGGCGCGCACGGCGGGCGGCGGTGGCCTCCATCGCGACATTGCTGGCGCTGGCGGCGCTGGTCGCCGGCGCCGCCCCGGTCGCCGCCCACACCAACTTCGTGTCCAGCGAGCCCCCGGACAGCGCCGTCCTCACCGGGTCGCCCGCCACCGTGGTGCTCGAGTTCGACCGCCTGGTGGCCATCCCCCTGGCGAGCGCGAGCCTGGTCGACGCGGAGGGCCGCGCCCACCCCGTCTCGGGCCTGTCGGTCCAGCCCCGCCACCCCACCGCGCTCGTGGTCGCGCTGCCCCACCTGCCCCGCGACGCCTACCGGCTCAGCTACGAGGTGCGCGACCTCGTCGACCTGCATCTCACCAGCGGATCGCTGGTCTTCGGCGCCGGAGCCGCTGCGTCGCTGCCGGCGGGAACGTCGTCGGCGTCGCCTCCGCGGCCGTCCGAGGTGGCCCTGCAGTGGCTCGCGTACACGGGGCTCCTCGCGCTCCTGGGGGGGCTGGTGATCGGCCTCTGGGTGGTGCCGCGGTGCCTCGGCGGCGCCGCCCCGGCGATCCCCCTCCTGCGGCGGCGGCTGGCCGGCCTCGCCCTGCTCGGCGTCGCCGCGTCGCTGGTCGCGCAGGCGGGCCTGCTGCTGCTCCACGTCGCCGACATCGGCTGGTCGTGGGGAGCGCTGCGCACCGTGCTCGTGGACAGCGACTTCGGCCACCGGTGGATCGGGATCACCGCGGTCCTCCTCGGGCTCCCGCCGGCGCTGCGCTCGCGGCTCCGCCCCGCGGCCGCGGTGGCGTGCGTGCTCGCCGTGACCGAGGGCGTCCTCCTCGGCATCAGCGGGCACACCGGGGACAGCGCCG
>JAQBPH010000067.1:0-5873 GCA_028287625.1 Chloroflexota bacterium
CGTCTACCACGGCTGTTCGCCGTGCCCGTCGCCGGAGATCGACGGCGACCTGGCACGCTTCCGCGGCGACGGCCTGCTGGTGGTCGCGGTGACGGCGCTGCGCTCGCAGAAGCGCATCGACGTCCTCGTCGACGCCGCTCCGCGAGTGCTTCGCGAGGTGCCCGGCGCCCGCATCGCCGTGGTCGGCAACGGGCCCGTTCGCGACCAGCTGGTCGCCCGCGCCGCAGGGCTCGGCCTGCTGGACGGAGGGCGCTTCACGTTCCTCCCGTTCCGGCCGCCGAGCGCCCGCTTCCTCCACGCCGCGGACCTCTTCGTGCTGCCGTCCGCCTGGGAGGGGCTCCCCATCGCCCTCCTCGAGGCCCTCGCCTGCGGCCGAGCCCAGGTGGCCACCGACGTCGGTGGGAACCCCGAGGTGGTGACCTCGGAGACCGGCATCCTGGTGCCCTCCGGTGATCCGGGGGCGCTGGCGACCGCCCTCGCCGAGCTGCTCCGCGACGACCGCCGGCGGCGCCGCGCCGGGGCGGCGGCGCGACGCCGGCACCGCGAACTCTTCCTCCTCGACAGGATGGTCGCCGAGACCGCCGGCGTCTATGCCGCGGTCACCGGCTGACATGCGGCGCGTCCTCATGGTCTGCGCGCCGGCCGACGGGGGTGCACCGGAGTGCGCCACCGAGCTGGCGACGCGCCTGGGGGCGCACGGATGGGAGGCGGAGTTCGCCGGCCCCCCTGAGGCGCGGCGGTACGAGCGGCTCGAGGGCGCCGGGGTCCCGGTCCACCGGCTCAGCCTCCTCCCCGGGTACGGGCACCCCGTCGCCGCGGTGCGGGCGGCGACCGCCCTGACCCGGCTGCTGCGCACCCGCCGCTTCGACCTCGTCCACTGCCACTCGGCACCCTCCGGCGTCGGCGGGAGGATCGCGGCCAGCCGGGTGGGAGTGCCCTCGATCTACTCACCGCACGCGTTCCCGTTCGTCGGCGAGCTCGGGGGGGCCAGGCGGCTGGCCGCCGGCCTCGTCGAGAGGGCCCTGGCCCCGACCACCACGCTGCTCGCCTGCTGCTGCGAGGAGGAGCGCCGCCAGGCGCTGGCGCACGCGCTGCTTCCGCCCGACCGCCTGCGGGTCATCCCCAACGGCGTCCCCGCCTCTCCCGACGTGCCCGCGCCCGGCTTCCTGGCGCGGATGCGAGACGGCGGACCGGTGGTCGTCGCCGTCGCCCACCTCCGCCGCCAGAAGCGGCTCGACGTGCTCGTCGACGCGGCGCCGCGCATCCTCCGCGAGGTCCCGTCGGCGCGCATCGCCATCGTCGGAGACGGGCCCAGCGGACCGGAGCTGCGAGCCCAGGCCCGGCGCCTCGGACTCGCCGGTGACGACCGGTTCCTGGTCACGGGCTTCGTGCCGCCCGCGGCACGCTACCTGCGCGCCGCGGATCTCTTCGTCCTCTCCTCGGGGTGGGAGGGCCTGCCCATCGCGCTCCTGGAGGCGCAGGCGTGCGGCGTGCCGCAGGTCGCCACCGATGTCGGCGGAGTGGCCGAGGCGGTCACCCCGCGGACCGGCCGGCTGGTCGCGCGCGGCGACCCCGCGGCGCTTGCCGAGGCCGTCGTCTCGGTGCTCCGCGACGACGGCCTCCGCGCCCGGATGCGCGCCGACTCGCTGCGATCCTGGGCCGAGAGCTTCACCGTCGAGCGTATGGTCGCCGGGTACGCCGCGGCGTACGAGGAGGCGGTGTGCCGGGGCGCCGCCGGCCGGCCGGGGCGGTGCGCGTGAGCGAGGCGCCGGCCACCGCCCGCGTGGTCCCGATCGCGAGCATGGATGCGAGGCTGCACGGCGCCTGGCGCGAGCTCGCGGAGTGGGCGGCCGAGCCGAATCCCTTCCACCACCCCGACCTCGTCGTCCCGGCGGCGCGCTGCCTGGGCGATGGCGGGGAGGCGCTGCTCGTCGTCGAGCGCAGCGGCGAGCTGCTCGGCTGCCTGCCGGTGCGCCCGCTCCGGCGGTGGCATGGCGTGCCGGTCCGCGGCATCGCATCGTGGCGCCACGACTACTGCCTGCTCGGCACCCCGCTGCCGCGTCCGGATTCGCTGGAGGTGTCGGCGCGAGCGATGGTGGGAGCGCTCGCCGGCGCTCGCGGCGGGGGAGGCCTCGTCGCGGTGGAGGAGATGGGCGGCGACGGTCCCGTGGCGGAGGCGCTCGTCACGGCGATGGCGGAGCGCGGCCTGTCCTGCGTCGAGTGGGAGGGCCACGAGCGCCCGGTGCTGCGGCGCCCCGACGGCGGTGGCACCGTCCCCTCCGCGGGCGGTGAGCGGATCGACCGCCTGGCACGCGCGCGGCGTGCGCTCGAGCGCACCCTCGGGGTCGCCGTCCGCCTCGTCGACCGGTCGGAGGATGCGGGCGCCCGCGAACGCTTCCTGGCTCTGGAGGCGTCCGGGTGGAAGGGCCGGGCCGGCACGGCGATGGCCTGCCGCCCGCGCCATGCGGACCTCTTCCGCGCCACCACCGTCGCCTTCGCCGCCGGCGGCCGGCTGCAGATCCTCAGTCTCGAGGCCGGGGTCCGGCCGATCGCGATGAAGTGGAACCTGCTCGCCGGTGGCGCGGTCTTCCACGTCAAGACGGCATACGACGAGGGGCTCTCTCGGTACTCCCCCGGCGCGCAGCTGGAGGTCGAGGCGATGAGCCGTTTTCTTTCAGGAGGTGAGCTGTGGATGGATTCGTGCACCGACCCGGGCAACGCGCTGCTTCACTCCCTGTGGAAGGAGCGCCGGAGGATCGCCACCCTGCTCGCCGGGCGCGGGGTGGTGGGCAGGACCTCGGTTGCCGTGCTGCCCTCCATGCGCCGGCTCCGCCGGTGGCGGCGGACGAGGGCGGCGGCATGATCGACGTGGACGCGAGGGACCTGCGCAGCGTGCTGGATCTGCGCTCGATGGGGGTACGACACCGGGTCGCGGACCACCCGCTGCTGACCCTGGAGGCGCTGGCCGAGCTCGCCGACCGGCTTCCACCCCACGCCATCGAGCGCAACCCGGACGACCTGCCCCTCCTCCTCCCCGCCGGCGGCAACCCGCCTGGCGGGGTCGCCGCCCCGGGCGCGGCCGTCCGTGCCGTGCCCCGGGCTCGCTCGTGGATCGTGCTCTGGCACGTCGAGCGCGACCCCGCCTACGGGCGCCTGCTCGACGACCTCCTCGACGAGGTCGAGCCGATCGTCTCCCGCGACCGGCGCGACATGCGACGGCGGGAGGCGTTCGTCTTCATCTCGTCGGCGCGAGCCCGCACCCCGGTCCACATCGACCCCGAGCACAACCTGCTCCTGCAGATCACGGGGTCGAAGCTGGTCCGCGTCGGCGCGTTCGCCACCGAGGCCGAGGCGCAGCCGGTGATCGAGCGCTACTACGACGGCGGGCATCGCAACCTCGAGGTGTGTCCCGCCGAGGCGGCCGAGTTCGCTCTCGAGAAGGGCGTCGGCGTGTACATCCCGCCGATGGCACCCCACTGGGTGGAGAACGGCGACGCGCCGCTCTCGGTCGCCCTGTCGATCACCTTCCGCACGCGCGCCAGCCAGCGCCGTGAGCATGCCTGTGAGGTCAACGCGCGGCTGCGACGCCTGGGGCTGCATCCGCGGCCGCCGGGCCGCTCCGGAGCTGTCGACGCTGCGAAGGCCCTCGCATGGCGGCGGTATCGCGCTCTCAGGATGTCAGCGACGTGCAGATGACGGTCCGGCGCAGCCTCGGCGGGTACGCCACCGCGTGGGACGCGCTCGTCGACCGCCAGCCGCTGCCGTCCCCGTTCCTGCGCTCCTGGTGGCTCGAGGCGATGTCGGCGGCGCACCCGCGCTTCCTGCTGGTCCTCGACGGCCTCGAGCTCGTGGGAGGCCTGGCCGTGGAGGAGAGCCGGTGCCTGGGCGTCACCGTGGTGCGGGTCAGGGGCGGTGGGCCGCTCGCCCCCGACCACCTCGACCTCATCGCCGCCCCGGGGGCGGAGCCGGCGGTGGCTGCGGCGCTGCGGCGGTGGTTCGACGGCCGGGGACCGTGCCTGGTCGACCTCGCGGGCCTGGCCTCGGCGACCCGGCTCGCCACCGCCCTTCCGGGCGCACGGATCGAGGGCGACGGGGTCGCCCCCTGGAGCGCCCTCCCCGATGACGTGGACACCTATCGACGCTCCCGGCCGGCGCGCCTGCGCCACAGCAACGACCGGGCCCGGAGGCGCCTCGCTCGTGAGGGGATCGTCCACCGCACCGTGCCCCGAGACGAGGCCGCGGTGTCGCTGACCCGCCTGCGCGGGCTGCACACCGCGCAGCACGGCACGCGCTCGAGGTTCGTGCGCCGCTTCGATGACGCTGCTCGGGCCGCGCTGGCCGGCCTGGCGCGCGGCGAGGCCACGGTCCACGAGCTCACCGGACCGCAGGGGGCGATCGTGGTCCAGCTCTGGCTCCAGGTCGCAGGGAGGCTGAGCTACTACCAGGGCGGGCGCGATCTCGACCACCGCTGGCGCGGCGCCGGAGCGGTCCTCATGGAGATGGCGATCGAGGAGGGCATCCGCCGCGGTGCCGGCGAGCTCGACCTCCTGCGTGGGGGGGAACCGTACAAGCGGGAGCTGACCACGGGGGAGCGCCATCTTCTCCGGGTCCGCTCCGCGTCCCCGCTGCTCGGACGGGTGGCGCTCCACACCCAGCAGGCGATGGAGCGCAGCCGGTCGCTGGCGGGAGCCGGCCGCCGCCGGCTGCGCCGCAGGTGACCGCCGCGACGGCCCCGTGCTGTGTCGTCGTGGCCGGCGCCGCCGACGTCCTTCCCCGGTGGCATGCGCGGTGTCTCGAACAGCTCGTCGAGGCCGGCGCCACCGTCGGCCACCTGATCGTCATGCCCGACGCGGATGTCCGGTGGCCGTTCGGTGGACCCGGGCGCCACGGCAGGCTCTGGGCCGGGTGCGAGCGCCTCGCGGGCGCCCGGGTTCGCGCCCTCGCCCCGACCCCGATGCCCCCCGTCGTGACGGCGGCGCCGCGCAGCGTGGTGCGCACCCGGGACGAGGCGACCGCCGTGTGGCGTCTGCTGGCCGGCACGCGGATCGACCTCGTCCTCGACCTGGACGGACGGACGGTGGCGCACGGCGGTCACCCCGCCGAGGCTCGGCTGGGCCTCTGGCGGATCGAGTCCGGTGACCCCGCGCACGCGGGCTGGCCGGTGGCGTTGTGGGAGATGGCCCACGGCGCCACCACCAGTCACCTCCGGCTCGTCGCCGACGGCGCCGCGGGCACCAGCGTCCTCCGCGAGGGATGGCTGCGAACCCGGCGCAGCTACCTGCGCGGCATCGACGTCCTCCTCGCGGAGGTCGGGCGCTGGCCGGCGGAGACCCTGCGGTGCGGCACCCTCGGGGGGCTGACGGTGCCACCGGGGGAGCTGCGGCCCCACCTGCGTCCACCCCGTCCGCGGTCCGTCACCGTGCCCCTGCTGGGCCGGCTGCCGCACATCCTGGGTGGCCTGGCTCGCAACCAGGTGCCGTCACGCCTTCTCGGCCAGATGTGGAACGTCGGTGTCGTCGATCGTCCGATCGAGTCGTTCCTCGAGCCCGGCCCTCCGGCTCCCGTCCGGTGGCTTCCCGAGCTCGGCGTGCCCGGGGAGTTTCGCGCCGACCCCTTCGGACGCCAGGTCGACGGCACGCTGACGCTTCTCGTGGAGAGGTGGCACAGAGGGCGCGCACTCGGTGTCGTCGAGCAGGTGACGCTCTCGGCAGGGGCCGAGCCGGTGAGCCGGGTCACCGAGATCGCGCCCCGCTGCCACGCGTCCTACCCGTATCTGCTCGAGGACGCCGGCACCGGCTACTGCGTGCCGGAGACGGCCCAGGCCCGACGCGTGAGCCTCTGGCGGACGGCCGGGCCCGGCCAGCGGTGGGAGG
>JAQBPH010000634.1:0-13742 GCA_028287625.1 Chloroflexota bacterium
GACGGCCAGGTCGAGGTCTCGGGACGGCCCACCCCGCGGGACACCCCGCCGCCGGTGCCCCAGCCGGCCCCGGACGACGCCGCCCTGGCCATGCCCGGGGGCGGCGAGGCGGAGGCTCAGCCCGGCGGCGAGGAGAGGTAGCCCGCTCCTCGTCGACGGCGGCTGGTCGTGGTCAGCTCCGCACCAGAGTCCGGAAGCGGTCGCCGAAGTCGCGGGCGGCGGGCAGAGGATCCTCCTCCACCCTCCGGTTGAAGTCCCCCAACCGCTCCCGGATGCGCCCCCACTCCATCCCTGCCGCGAGCACCAGGGCGTCGCTCGCCTGGCGAATCGACTCCTCCCGCTGCCCGTGCCCCCAGTACGCGTCGGCGAGATGCAGCTGGCGCCACGCCCGCTCCCTCGGATAGCCGCCGCTCAGGGTCGCGAGGGATCCATGCAGGGAGGCGACCGTCTCGTCGATCCCGGAAGGACCCGGCCGTCCCGCCCGGTGCAGATCCAACAGGCACGCGCCACGGCGCTCGAGCAGCACGGCCGGGTCGTACCAGTACAGCCAGGTCGGGCGCTCCTCGGGCGTCGATCGCTCCAGATGGCGCTCAGCATCCTCGAGGGCGCGGAGGGCGGCAGATTGGCGCCCCGCCCGCGCCTGGACAAGCGCCGCGACACCATGCGCTTCGGAGAGGACGGCGGGGTTGCCCGACAGCCGCGCCCAGTCCTGGGCTGCTGTGGCGGCGGTTGCCGTCGCCGCGAGGTCCCATCCCGGCCGGCACTCCAGCTCCGCACCGACCAGGTTGAGGCTCATCGTGTAGGCGTGCAGGTCAGTGCTGCCGGCCTCGTCCGCGGCGGTGATCGCCCGATCCGTGAACCGTTTCGCCGTCTCGCGGTCGCCCAGCCCGGCCGCGGCGTACCCGACGATCTGGGAGAGCTCTCCGACGAGGAGCGTCAGCGGTCGCCGGGCCGCCGCCGAGGTGCAGTCCCGGACGAGCTCGTCCACGCGGGCGAGGGTGCGCCGGCCCACCTGGAGCACCGCCGCCGACATGCCCATGTCGTCGAGGCGACGGCACATCCCGATGATCTCCCGGCACTGCTCCGCGGCCACCGTCTCCGCGCGGCCGCCATGGTGCGTGCCCAGGACGAGGTGCTCCATCCCCTCCAGCCCGCCGGCCGCGATCGCGACCGGGAGGCTGGCGGCTCCGAAGCCCGACCATCGCAGGAAGGCTCGCCGTTTCATCTCCGGGGTCCAGCTTGCCACAGCCGCGGCGATCCGTACGCTCAGATCGGCCACGCGGATGGCGACCTCCTCCGGGTCGAGCAGGAGCCGGTGGTCGCCGTGGTGGCGGGTCGCGGGCCTGGTCGCCTCCCCGCCCGCCGGCCGCTCCAACTCCTCGCGCAGCCAGCACTCGACGAAGGCCTCGATGAGCCGCCCGTCGGCTCCGAGGCACCAGTCGGCCCGCACCAGGAACCAGGGAGCGGGCCAGTCCCTGCCCTGGGCCGCCCGGTGGATCAGGGCGAAGCCGCACGGGACCAGGTCGCCGAGCCGGCGCAGGGACATTCCGCGGCGCTCGTACCACGTCTGCAGCACGTGTCCGAACGCCCGCCGGTGGCGGCGAGGGTCGTCACGGTGCTCCATGCCGTCACCTCCGAGCTGGATGTTCGACTCCACTCAGGGACTCTCATGCCCAGTCAGCGCCGCGGAGGGTACCCGGTCACTCGACGCCAGGCTCACCCCTTCGGCACCGCGGCAGTCGTCTGCCGCCGTGACGCACGGGTACCACCCCCGGTGCGCGTCGCGGAAGACGAGGCCCCGCTGTGTACCTCCGCGACACAGCTCACTCCCGGAGGCATCGGGTAGCGGATCGCGTGAGGCGGGTCCGCTGCTCGCTCCGCATCACCTCGTCGATCTCCACCGGACCCATCTCCCATAGGCACTCGCGCAGGCTCAGCCCGGCGGCGAGGAGAGGTAGCCCCGCTCCTCGAGCAGGGCGAGGATGCGCGCGACCAGCAGCGAGGGCGGTCCCTCGACCAGCGTGTGCTCCTGGTCGAGGCGCTCACCGCCGCCGAGCACGGCCGCGAGCCGCGCCTCCACCGGCAGGGACGGGTCGGGGGCGGCGAGCCGGCGGGGCCGCGGCCGGGGCGGCAGCCGGCGCACCTGGCGGCAGCCGCTGGCGACCCCGCCGTGGGCCGCCTCGAGGACCGGCACGGGCGCCCGGCGGGTGGCGAGCAGCGCCGGCAGCGGGGCATCCTCGAGGGCGGCGATGCCCGGCTCGACACAGACCACCGCGGGCAGGGTGAGGGCGAGCAGCTCGCGCGCGCCGCGTTCGAGGCGGCGGCGGACGGTGACCTCGCCATCCCCACCGGTCACCGCGAGGTGCTCGACGGCAGTGGCCTCGGGGAGCCCGAGGAGCTCGGCGAGCATCGGCCCGAGGGTGCCGGCGCCGCCGTCGAGGGTGCGCCCGCCGGTGAGCACCAGGTCGGCGGAGGTGGCGGCGAGGGGGCCGGCCAGCGCCCGGGCGGCGGCCTCCGCCCCCGCTCCCTCGAGCGCACCGGCCCACACCCGCGTCACCGCGTCGACCCCAGCGGCGAGCAGCGAGCGCAGCTCCTCGTCGGCGGCAGGGGGGGCGGCGGCGAGCACCTCGACCCGGCCGCCGGCGCCGCGCAGCCGCAGCGCCAGCGCCACCGCCGCCAGCGAGGACGCGCCCAGGCCGGAGAGGGTCCGGGGCTCGTCGACGGCCCCGGTCAGGGGGTCGACCTCGACCGTCGCCGGGTCCCAGCCATGCTCGACGGCGACGGCGATGCGCACCCGCGACCCTACGAGTCGCGGAAGGTGACGCCGCGACCGCCCCCGGGATAGCGCCAGATGATCGCCCCCTCGCGGTTGCAGGCGATGTAGCAGGTGCCGCACTCGAAGCACTGTTCGTGGTTGAAGAGGATGGAGCCGTCGCTGAGCAGGGTGAAGAGGTCGGCGGGGCAGACGTAGATGCAGGTGTGCAGCGAGCAGTCGCGGCAGACGTCACCGTCGACGACGATGTGCGGCTCGTGGTCGGGGCGGAAGCGGACCGTGGTCATCCTCTCCGCCAGCGTGGTGCTCACCATGTCTCGCCCTTCATGCTAGCCAACCGCTGGCACGGGCATGCGAGTCGCCCGCTTTCCTCACCTGACGATCGCGAAGGCCGAGTACGTCAGCCCGGCCACCAAGGTGGCGGCATTGATCCCCATGAACGCGGTGTGCATCCGGACTCTTCCCAGCACCCGATGCCTCTCGGCCTGGGAGCGGTCAGACCTGGCCAGCACCTCGTTCGCCCGTGCCCCCGTCTCCTCCTCCATGAGCTCCCGAAGCGTCCTGGCACGAGCGGTGTGAAGCTGCGCCCGTTCCTCGAGACGGAGGCAGGTCACACAGCCGAACAGGCCGAGCAGGGTCATCCAGATCGTCAGCAGGACCACGCGGGGCGGGAATCCCAGGGCGAAGACGGCGATCTGCACCCCGGTGGCCGCGACGATGTTGACGCTCGTGATGGCGATCCGCCGATTCTCACTGAGCCTCACATGACGCCAGTTCTCCTCGAGGAGATGATGCAGGTGATCAATCACGGAACACGGACGCGAGCTGTTGCACGCGCGGCTCTCCGGGCCAGCGATCGACCAGTCGCTGATACAGGGTGACGCTGTCAGCCAGCCGCTTGGCGCTCTGGAGCCTGACTGCTCCACGAACCCCGAACTCAACGTGATCGCACGCGAGGGCCAGCTCCCCCTGCACGATGGCGGCAGCCGCCTGGCAGTTGACGATCTCGATCACCGTGCGTTCGGGTACGAGTGGGATGCACTCGTCGTGCATGGTCGTCTCGAAGGTCGTCCACGCCTCCGTCGCCTGACCGAAGGCAAGCCTGATCAATCCACCATAGTGGTACAGGGAGGATCGGTTACAGTCGGCAAAGGTGTAGCTCGGGTCATCCTGAGGTCGGTCCGGAAAGGTGTCCTACGCCAGCGCAAGGCTCCTCTCAGCTTCATACTGCCTGCCGCACTCGGCGTACGCCAGCGCCAGGCCCAGGCAGATCCGGCTGCGAAGCAGAGGCGTTGCCTCCGGGGTCAGCGGGAGTGCCTCCTCATACGTCCGGAGCGTCAAGATCGGCAGTCCGGCAGACTGGTACTTCGTTGCGAGGTGTTTCAGAGCTGCCACTCGGAGATTCACGTCAGTGGAGATCACCGAATACGCGTGTGACTGCTTGCAGCACCACTCGGCAAGATCATGGCGGCCTTGAAGGACGGTCGCCAGACCCGCGATGATGTATCCCTGCGCGGCCAGACCCGCGAGTCGTCGACGGTACTCGGAAGGGCGGTTCACAGCCGCATCGAGAAGGGGCAACCAGGTCACCAGGATCGCCGGGACCACCGTGGTCTCCGTGCCCCGGAGGAGTCGCCAGCATGTGGCGATGTTGGCCGCGCATCGGCTGATGAACTCGTCGAGGTCCGTCGCGACGCAGTTGATCGAGGACGGTGCTGCCTGACCCGATGACACGATGCCGTCTCCAGTGGGTGCGAGGACCTGGTGAAGGAGCTGGCTGCGGAGCATCAGGTGGGCGTCCACCCCTGTGAACGCGCTGCGCGGAAGGGTGAGCGTCGTTGGATGACGCCGGCGGACCGACGCCTGCTTCCGCTGGAAGTCTGCGGCGGTGGACAGTTCTGGAACGTTGAGGCCATACGCATGGGCTATCCACCGGACAGTCTGAGGTTGAGGGGTGACCTCACCGGACTCCCAACGGGACACGGCGGACCGGGTGACGCCACAGTTGCGCTCGCCATCCGCGAGGGCGGCGCTCTTGACCTCCCGAACGAGCCAGCTTTGGGAGCGGCTCTGGTTGATCCGGGCCGCCCTGATCGCCGCCGCAAATGGGAACCAACTGCCGGTGAGGTCAGGGTCGCCGTTGGCATCGCGCCCCAGCATGCCCTGGATTCTAGACGCCGTGACGCGCGACGGGTGGTCAGGCTCGCGACAACGATCTGACAACAGTCTGGGGCGTTGCGGGGTGAGCCGCCCGATGGAACGATGGCGACATGTCGCGCCTGAAGCCGGGCTGGCGATGCGAGTGGTCGGATACGGGAGGGTCACAAGACGGTGAACGGGATGGCGTCCGCTCCGAGGCTCGGGCAGGAGCCTACTCATGGAGACGGCGTACAGCTGTACTCCGCCGTCCGCGTGCGGGACGCGGACGGCGAGGAGGAGTACACCATCGTGTGCGCCCCTGATGCTCTGGTCGTCCAGGGGCGCATCTCCATGGAGTCGCCCGTTGGGCGGGCACTTCTCGGACGCCGGCGAGGTGATCGGATCGAGGTCCGCACTCCCGGTGGCGTCCGCCTGCTGACGATCGTGGGGGTGGCGTCCCTGGAAGTCGGCCTCCACCACGCTGATGCGGGCCCCGCCACGCCATGAAGAGGAGACTGCTCCGCCTGATCGCTACCGACGAGCGCCGCCAGCGACGAGACCACAAGCGCGAGGAGCGGCGCACCCACCGCCGCACGGGCGGGACATCGGGCGCGCCCGGACACCCGTCGGCGGACGTCCGGGCACGCGCCCTCGGCGAACTGGCCGAGCGGTGCGCCGAAGAAGAGGCGCCACCCGAGGGTGAGACATGACCGGCTGCTCGCGGAGGAACCAGCGGCTCGGGACGTCATTGGTCGCGGTTGCGGCTCGCCAGCGCATCACCAGCAGGTACGCTCTTTCTCAGGGCACTGGGAGATCGACCTTGACGACCGTGCATGAACAGCGAAGCGCGGGAGTCAGCAACGACGCTCTGCGGCTTGTCTTCCTGGAGATCACTGGCAGGTGTCAGCTCGCATGCGCACACTGCTATGCAGAGAGCGGACCACAGAGCGGCGAAGGGGACATGGCGACCACCGACTGGTTGAACGTCATCGCTCAGGCGGCGCGCTCGGGTGCAGCCCGTGTCCAGCTCATCGGCGGTGAACCCACCCTGTATCGAGACCTGCACGTCCTGGTGAGCCGGGCGCTGAGCGGGGGCATGGAGGTGGAGATCTTCACCAACCTGGTGCACGTCGTGCCCGCGATGTGGGCTCTGTTCGAGCGCCCAGGTGTCCGGCTGGCCACGTCGTACTACTCCACCGACGCAGCGGAGCATGACGCGGTCACCGGACGGCGCAGTCACGACCGGACACTCGCCAACATCCGCGAGGCCATGCTCCGGAGCATCCCCCTACGCGTCAGCGTGATCCAGATGCACGATCAGGGGGTCACGGACGCGGCGCTGGCCGAGCTGCGTGCGTTGGGAGTGCGCAGCGTCGGCGCGGACCGTCTCCGGGAGATCGGCCGAGGGCTGCGTGCGGGGCGCACGGGGCCGGCCGAGCTCTGTGGCCGATGCGCGGACGGCAAGCTGGCCGTGCTCCCCAGCGGAGACGCGGTTCCCTGCCTGCTGTCACGGTGGGTTCTTCTGGGGAACGTCCGGACAGGCTGCATCAGTGATATCTACGCACGGTCGCTCCCCACTCGTACTGCGCTGGTCGCGGCCACAGTGGCCACTCGACACGAGGGCACATGCGGTCCTGACGACAAGTGCGGTCCCGACGAGGACGGCGGGGTCTGTCAGCAGCCCACGTGCCTTCCGCACTACATCGGGCCCTGATGGTCGACGATCCGAGCGCACCACTGCGCCTGCGGCTGGCGGACGAGCTGGCGAATCGCGGCATCGTCGGGGCGGAGTGGCGGCCGGCCGTTGAGCGCGTTCCGCGCCATGTCCTCGTGCCCCGCTTCCACCATCGACCGGAGGACGAGGGCGGCGGACAGCCCCCTCACCTCATCGACGGCTCTCGACCGGAGCAGCGCGAGCGCTACCTGCAGCTGGTCTATTCCCCCGATGAGACCCTGGTGACGGAGATCGACGGGGAGACCGGCTACCCGACCAGCTCGTCGACGATGCCCAGCATTGTGCTCGCCATGCTGGGGGCGCTCGACGCGCAACCGACTCAGACCGTCCTCGAGATCGGGACGGGCAGCGGCTACAGCACGGCGCTCCTCTGCGAACGGCTCGGCGACGAGAACGTCACCAGTGTCGATGCGGGAGCGGCGGTGCTGGACCTGGCGCGGAAGCGATTGAAAGACGCCGGATACAGGCCCACCCTGGTGTGCACGGACGGCTACCACGGCTGCCCGCACCGTGCGCCGTACGATCGGGTGATCTCGACCTGCAGGTCGGGCAGGATTCCCACAGCGTGGGTCGAGCAGGCGGCAACCGGCGGGGTGATCCTGGCCGTGATGCCCGATTGCCTGGTTCGACTGGTGGCGTCGGACGACGGCTCGGCAAGCGGACACCTCACCGCGCATGAGTTCGGTTTCATGTGGATGCGCGGCCATTCGCCGACCCGGGTGCCGGTGGGTGACCTGGCTCAGGGCGACGGGCCGACCCGGAGATGCAGAGTCGACATGTGGGCATTGCTGGAGGGCAGGGTGAACGGCGCCTTCTGGCCGCTCGCCCAGCTGCTCCACGCGCCCTTCCTTCAGCGCGTCAGGCTCGCCCCGCGACAGCTCGCATACGTCGCAATGGACGATCGCTCATGGTTCCGTCTCGACGTGGAGAAGGCACAGGTCACCCAGGGTGGGACGCGCTGCCTCTGGGACGCGTTCGAGGCGCTGTATCAACGTCTGGACGAGGCTGGACGTCCCTCTCGCGAACGCTTCGGCTTGACCGTCCAACCTGATGGCGCTCACCTGATCTGGCTCGATCGGCCCGGCCCGCACCACACCTGGGCGGTGCTGGAGCCCGCCGGCCAGGTATAGGCCGGGGAGCGGCGCCGGGGGTTGAAGCGAACGCGCGCATGTCCTGCCGCGGTGCGCACATGGCGGCACCTCGATGGTCAGGGACACGGTGCTCACCATCCGAAGGCCCGTCCCCCCTCCCAGAGGTCGCGGAGCACCCGGCGCAGGGGCACCCCGGCGCGGCGCAGCTCGCCGGTCACGGCGGGGAGCAGCTTCTGCTTGGGGCGGCCCCCCTGGGAGCGCAGCACCCGCTCGGCGATCCCGGTGACCACGCCGGGGTAGAGGCCGTGCACCCGCTCGCCCATGACGAAGCGGGGGGCGAGCCGGAAGCGGCGGAAGTCGGGGAGCACGCCGCGCTCCTCCAGCCGCCGCCGGTAGCCCGCCAGGCCGGCGGCGGAGGTGTCGCCGGCGGCGAGCGCCTCGGCGGCGGCCTCGCCCGCGGCCCGGCCCGAGGCGATCGCGTAGTTGATCCCCTCCAGGTACAGCCCGGTGGCGAAGCAGAGCCCGGCGGCGTCGCCGGCCACCAGCATGCCGTCGCCGGCGAGGGTGGCGAGCATGCGCTGCCCGGCCTCGGGGACCATGTGCGCCGAGTACTCGACCAGCCGCCCGCCGCGCACCAGCGGGGCCACGGTGGGATGGGCCCGGAAGCGCTCCAGCAGCTCGTGGGGGCGCACCCGGTGCTCGGCGAGCGAGGCGATCTCCACGATCACCCCCAGCGAGAGCGTCTCGCGGTTGGTGTAGAGGAAGCCGCCCCCCGCGACGCCGCCGGTGACCGAGCCGAGGAACTCGTAGGTGACCCCCTGGTCGCCCTCGAGCTGGAAGCGCTCCTCGAGGGTGTGGCGGTCGAGGGCGATCACCTCCTTCACCCCCAGGGAGAGGTCGTGCCCGGTGAGCTCGCGCTGCAGCCCGGCGCCGCGGGCGAGGAAGGAGTTGACCCCGTCGGCGGCGATCACCACCGGCGCCTCGATCTCGCCGTCCTCGCGACGCACCCGCACCCCGCGCACCCGCCCGGCGCCGTCGCGGAGCACCTCGTCGGCGACGGTGGAGCAGAGCAGCACCGCGCCCGCCGCCACCGCCTGGTCGGCGAGCCAGCGGTCGAAGCGGGGCCGCAGCACGCTGAAGGCGTTGTACGGCGGGCTCGCGAACCGCCGGCTGCTGAAGTCGAGGGCCACCGACGACTCCTCGGAGGTGACGCAGATGACTCGGCGGGTGAGGATGCGCTCGACCGGCGCCGACTCCCAGAAGCGGGGGACCAGCGCCTCGAGCACGTCGGGGCTGTAGACCGCGGCACCGGAGACGTTCTTGCTGCCCGGGAACTCGCCGCGCTCCAGCAGCAGCACGCTGCGCCCCGCCCGGGCGAGAGCGAGCGCCGCGGCGCTGCCGGCGGGGCCGGCCCCGGCGACGACCGCGTCGAACGTGGTGCTCACGGCGCCGCCCCCGCACCCGCCCGCTCGCGCAGCCGGGCGAGCAGCAGGGGGAGGACGTCGGCCACGTCGCCGGCGACGGCGAGGGTGGCCCGGGCCATCATCGGGCAGCTGCGGTCGGTGTTCACCGCCACCACGGTCTCCGCGCCGATGATGCCGGAGAGGTGCTGGAGGGCGCCGGACACACCGAGGGCGATGTGGAGGCGCGGGCTCACCACCTGCCCGGTGGTGCCGATCTGCCGCTCGAAGGGAACCCAGCCGCGGTCGGTGAGCGGCCGGGTGGCGCCCACCGAGGCGCCGAGCAGCCCGGCCAGCTCCTCCACCGCCACCAGCGTCTCCCGGCCGCCGATGCCCAGGCCGGCGGCGACGATCCGCGGCGCCTCGGCGAGGGGGACGGCGCCGGGCTCGCCGGCCAGCTCGCCGAGGTGGCGCACCCGTGCCGGCAGATCGGCTGCGGGGTGGCGCACCGGCTCCGGCGCGGGTCCCTCGGCGGGGTCGGGACGGCCCCGGGTCTGCGGCCGAAGCGTCGCCACCAGCGGCCGCCCGGTCACCAGCCACTCCTCGTGGAGGCGGTCGTCGCAGGCCCAGCGGCGCACCCGGAGGCCGTCCCCCCCGGCGGCCACGCCCAGGCAGTCGTCGAGGCAGGCAGCGCCGAGGCGGATCGCCGCCCGCGGGGCGAGGGCCGAGCCGGAGCCGGTCGCCGGCACCAGCACCGCCGCCGGCGGCCCCTCGGCGGCGGCGATGGCGGCGAGGACGGCGGCACCGGCCTCGGCGTCCGCCCCCGGCGGCGGCGCCCCGGCGAGGTGCACCCGGGCCACCCCCGCGCCGCCGAGGGCGGCGAGGGGGAGCGGCTCGGGGAGGCCGGCGCCGGCGAGGACGAGCGTCCCGCCGAGGGCGGCGGCGAGCTCGCGGCCCTCGCCGAGCAGCTCCCAGGTCGCCTCGGTCAGCTCGCCCTCCCGGTGCTCGGCCCAGACCCAGACCGCCCCCCCGCGCCGCATCACAGCGCGCGTCCCAGCCGGTGGCCCTCGACGATCGCGTCGCCCGCCCGGCGGGGGGCCACGCAGTCACCGGCGCGGAGCAACTCGGGCACCGCCGCCGCGGCGCGCAGCGCGTGGTAGAGGTCGTCGTCGGCGCGGCCGTGGTCGGCCACCACCACGCTGTCGAAGGGGCCGAAGGAGAGCATCTCGCCGGAGTACGCGTGGACCGCGCTGAGCATCCCGCCCTCGACCCCGAGCGGGGCCACGCTGGTGGTCAGGCTCACCCCCCGGGCGAGCACCCGGCGGTGCCAGCTCTCCCAGTCGAGGGTGAGCCCCAGGTCCTGGCCCACGGTCAGCGAGGTGGTGAACACCTCGACCCGGGCGCCGCGCTCGGCGAGCAGCTCGACGGTGCTGGTGGCCTGGTGGAAGCCGACCATGTCGAGCACCGCCACCCGCTCGCCCACCTCGGCGCCCTCCATCACCGCGCGCACGCTGAGCAGCGACGGGTCGCCGGCGCCGGCGAAGCGCGGGGGTGCGGGCACCGACCCGGTGCAGCACACCACCGCGTCCCAGCCGCCGGCGGTCACCGCCTCCACGCTCACCTCGACGCCGGTGCGCACCTCGGCGCCGCTGTGGCGCAGGGCGGTGGCGAGGTTGCGGGTGAGGTCGCCGAACTCGGACCGGTTGGGCACGCGCACCGCCAGGCGCACCTGGCCGCCGAGCTCGTCCTCGCGCTCGCAGAGGGTGACCCGGTGGCCGCGGCGGGCGGCGACGGCGGCGCACTCCATCCCCGCGGGCCCGCCTCCCACCACCAGCACCCGGCGGGGGCGCGCCGCCCGGCCGAGCCGCGCCGGGGCCAGGGTCTGCTCGTGGCCGGTGGCGGGGTTCTCGATGCAGCCGATGTCGAGGTTGAGGCCCTCGCGGCCGATGCACTCCTGGTTGCAGGAGATGCAGAGCCGGATCTCCTCCACCCGTCCCTGGCGCGCCTTGAGCGCGGTGGCGGGATCGGCGATCTGCTGGCGCACCATCCCCACCAGGTCGCAGGCGCCGGAGGCGAGGGCCTGCTCGGCCTGCACCGGGTCCTTGATCCGCCCCACCCCGATCACCGGCAGGTCGGTGACCTCGCGCAGCGCCGCGGAGGCGAAGAGCTGGTAGCCGGGGGGCACGTGCATCGAGCCCTCCACCATGTACAGGGATTGGGTGGCGGTGCCGATCGAGGTGTTGAGGTAGTCGACCAGGCCGCCGGCGTCGAGCAGCCGGGCGGTCTCGAGCGCGTGGGTGAGGGTCATGCCCCCGTCGACGAACTCGTCGGCGGGGATCCGCACCCCCACCGTCCAGTCGCGGCCCACCGCCGCGCGGATCGCCTCGAGGACCTCGCGGACCAGCCGGGCACGCCGCTCGGTGGTGCCCCCGTAGGCGTCGTCGCGGCGGTTGGAGGCGGGCGAGAGGAACTGGCGGAGCAGCGAGCTGTGCGAGGCCTGGAGCTCGACCCCGTCGAAGCCACCCTCGCGGCAGTGCACCGCCACCCGGGCGTAGCTGCGCACCACCTCGTCGATCTCCGCCTGCCCCATCTCCATCGGCACCTCGCGGAAGAGCGGGTCGGCGATCGGCGAGGGCGCCCAGAGGGGGAGCCGGGTGTAGGTGGAGGCCGCCTGGCCGCCGTTGTGGTTGACCTGGGCGAGCACCGGGACGCCGTGGCGGTGGACGGCGGCGGTCAGCCGCCGGTAGCCGTCGACGACGCGCTCGTCGAAGGCCCTGATCAGCCGTTCGTAGGCGTGGTCGGTGGGGTGCACCGACTGCTCCTCGGTGATGATCAGGCCGGCCCCGCCGGCGGCCCGCTCCTCGTAGTACGCGATCAGCCGCGGGCCCACCCGGTTGGCCTCGGCGAGGTTGGTCAGGTGGGCGCTGAAGACGATGCGGTTGGGCACCACGGTCGAGCCGAGGCGCAGCGGCGAGAAGAGGTACGGGAACTGGGGATGCCGGATGCCTCGTCCTCCGCCCTGACCGCCGCCGCCGCCGCGGCGAGGACTATGCGCTCACGGCGGGGTTCCACGCCCAGGCGGGCCGCCCCCGGAGCTCCACCGCCCGCTCCCCCTGGGGCGGCGACGAATCGAAGCCCAGCACCGCGGTCAGCGCCGCCGCCTCCGAGGCGGAGCTGCCGGTGGCGACCAGCTGCTCGCGGAGCTCGGCGGCCTCGTCCTGGCTGCACCCCGAGCGCATCAGCGCCGGCCACGCGCCTCCGACCAGCGCCTCGCGGTCGCCGAGCTCGCGCACCACCGCCGCCACGGTGCCGGCCCCGAGCTCGCGCACCGCGCTCAGCCGGCGGGCTCCGCGGACCAGCTCGTATCCCCCCTCGGACCGCGGGCGCACCAGCAGCGGGCGGATCAGCCCCAGCTCGGCGATGCTGTGGCGCAGCGCCGCGTAGCCGGGGTCGTCGACGTCGACCGTCCCCCGCCAGCGGCGCTCGTGGACGGCGCCGACCTCGACCTCCTCGACCCTCTCCGTGGACCGGCTCTCGTCAGCCACCCGGCGCCCTCCCTTCACACACCCTTCACCACCTCGTCCATCATCGCCCCCCCGATCGCGGAAATCCATGACCTGGACAGCAGTAACCCACTGATTCCACAGGTTTTTCCACTCGTCCCCAGGCCGGGCACCCCACGCTCCTGGGCAGCGTGCGGAGCACCCGCCCTGCGCAGGGGCCGGCGGCGCCCCGGGCAGAAGGATGGCAGACCTCGTGCCCCGGCTTCGGGAGACGCCCGCAGCCGCCCTGCGCAGCATGGGCAGCACCGTGCTCGGGATACCAAGCGCCACGCCCGGGGGAGGATCAGACCGCCCGGCCCACCCGGTTGCCCTCGAGCACGGCCTGGAGGACGCGGCGGGGGGCGAGGCAGTCGCCGGCGCGGTGGAGCTCGGCGACCCGGCCGGCCAGCCCCCGGTGGAGACGGTCGTCGGCGAGCTCGTGGTCGGCGACCACCACCGCGTCGACGTCCTCGAGCCGGCGGGTGCGGTCGCCGAAGCGGTGGCGCAGGGTCAGCTCCCCGGGGGCGGCGCCCACCACCACCGACTGGGGGACCAGCTCGATGCCCAGGGCGGCGGCGCGGCGGTACCAGGGGGCGAACTCGCCGGTGAGGCCGAGCCGGCTGGAGACGAAGGCGTCCTCGCTCACCACGACCACCGGCCGGCCGGCGGCGGCCGCGGCCTCGGCGGCGTCGATGGCGGGGTGGCCGCCCTCGCGGTCGACGACCGCCACCCGGCCGCGCCCCGGCAGCCTCCCGCGGAGCACGTCGCGCACCCCGACCAGGGCGTCGCCGGCGGCCGCCTCGGGGCCATCGACGGGGCGCATCCGCCCGCCGGTGGCGAGCACCACCACCTCGGCGCCGGCGTCGAGCACGCTCTCGACGGTGGCCTCCACCCCGAGGCGCACCTCGACGTCGAGCTCGCCGAGCCGGGCGGCGAGCCAGGCGCCGACCTCGCCCATCGGGGCCCGGAGCGGGGCGGTGGCCACCAGCGCGGGGGCGCCACCGAGCGCACCGGAGCGCTCCAGCAGGGTGACCCGGTGGCCGCGCACCGCCGCCAGCCGGG